>CAZIHB010000047.1:0-9711 GCA_964538535.1 uncultured Hyphomicrobiales bacterium
TTAATTATTAAACCTGTTATATATATTTGAAGTATAAAAAAATGCCCGCGAGAAAAATTGCCTTTAATTTTCAACGAACAGTTAAACCCAAGGGCCCGAAATCCGCCAAAGCACAATATATATTTTTTCTTCGATAATGAAATAATTACTTGCATTAAAATCTATATAATATCGTTTTTTTTACCTGAAAAGAGTAAATTTGCCTGAATGTTTGTACAATCTATTTATTGAGCCGGAGATGAGAGACAGCGCCCCACAGATGAAAATATATTTTGCAGTGATTATCCCGATTATTCTCCTTCTTTTCCCTGCATCTTCGTCCCCGGCAAACGCACGTGAGGACGAAAGTGAGAAAGCGAATCATATCGCACTTTTCATGGGGGCCAACTCGCTCACCTCGGCCGGCAGCCGCACCTCGGCTTCTTTGGGACTTGATTACGAGCGCAGGATTGTCTCCTCTGACATTTCTTTCGGCACAGGAGCCTATCTTGAGGGCTCTTTCGGCAAATCCACGGAGTTTGTCTTTGGCGTTCCCGCCGTGCTGCACTTCGCCGGCGGACCGAAATTCTGGCTGGCACCCTCCTATGCTGCCAATCTCGAAAAGGAAGAGCTGACTGAGGCCGAGCTGGACCCGGCAAGCCCCGGGTTCAAAAATGTACATTATTCTTCTTCTGCTTTTTTCATGCGGTTCGGCACCGGCTGGGACTTTGAATTCGATAATTTCACGCTCACCCCAAGCCTTTCAGCCGATATAATATCAAGCAAAACTTACCTTGCCTGGGGGATAAATTTCGGTTACGCATTTTAGGACAGCTATATGCCTGCGCTCAAGATTGCTTTCTTATGGCACACTCACCAGCCCGAATATAAGCTCAATGGCGAGTTTATTCTTCCGTGGACGAGATTCCACGGTGTGAAGGATTATTTCGACATCCCGGAGACTCTTCACGAGTTTCCGCTGATCCGCCAGACTATAAATACAGTCCCCTCGATGAAACTGCAGATTGAGGAGTATATAGACAGAAAATATGAGGACAGGATACAGAAGCTAACGGCGCTCCCGGCCGACCTGCTGAGCGATGAAGACAAGTCAGCGATACTGAAATCTTTCTTCCTCTGCAACGAGGAGCACATGATCCTGCCGCATTCGCGCTACCGCGAGCTGCTCCACAAGGCAAATGCCGCGGAGGGGAGCTTGCCGCCTTTTTCCCCGCAGGACTGGCTGGACCTTCAGGTATGGTATAACCTGGCATGGTTCGGGCCTTATTCCAGGCGGGAAGGATTCATAGCGAGGCTTTTTGCAAAGGGGCGCGGGTTCACGGAAGCAGAAAAAGCCCAGATGATGCTTGAGCAGGAAGATGTGCTGCGGAAAATTGTGCCGGGGCTGAAAAGGCTCATCAATCTGAATCAGATCGAGGTAAGCATCTCGCCCATGTATCACCCCATCCTGCCCCTGCTTTGCAATTCGGAGTCCGCGAGGGAAGCAATGCCAAACTGCATTCTCCCCGACCCCTGCTTCGTGCACCCCGAGGACGCGCGCGCGCAGGTGGAAAATGCCATCAAATTCTATTCATCACGGTTTGGCATCCCGCCGGCGGGCATGTGGCCTTCCGAGGGGTCAGTCTCCAACGAAGCTCTCGACATACTGATAAAATGCGGCCTGAAATGGACGGCAACCGATGAGGATATTCTAAAAGCATCGCTCGGCCCCGATGCTCCCGGCACTGAGAAATTCTTCCCGCGGAGATATAAATCCCCCGAGGGAAGCATCTCGATTCTTTTCCGTGACCATTTCCTTTCGGACAGGATCGGATTCGTTTATTCATCCTGGGATCCGAACGACGCGGCGCGCGACTTCATGGCCAACCTTGCGCGCATCCGCGAGGAGATCGTGCACATTCACGGCGAGGAAGCTCTCGAGCACGCCTGCGTGCCGATTATCCTCGACGGGGAAAATTGCTGGGAATTCTACAGGGAGAACGGGCTGCCGTTCCTCAGGGCTCTATATACACTGCTCTCGAACGACAAAAATTTCCGGACAGTGCTCTGCTCCGAGGCTACTTTGCCCGAGCACTCAGATTACCGCCCGGCGATCTCCAAGGTGCGCGCCGGCTCTTGGATCAATTCCGACTTTTCCATCTGGATCGGGCATGAGGAAGACCGCAAGGCATGGAATTTCCTCGGCGCTGCACGCGCGGCCGTTGATGAAGCTATGCCGGGCCTCCGCGGCGGCACGCGCGAAAAAGTAATGGAAGAAATTTACATCGCTGAGGGATCCGACTGGTTCTGGTGGTATGGGCCCGAACACTCAGCCCCGAACAAAGATGACTTCGACATGATGTTCCGAGAGAGGCTGAAAAACATATACAGGCTGATCGGAAAATCCGCCCCGCCTGAACTGGATTTCCCCATCAGCCTTGGCTATATCCAGCAGAAGGCCGTAACACACCCCAAGTCGGCCATTGCACCCGAACCGGACGGCTCGGGCAGGGAAGAAGGATGGGAAAACGCCGGCTGCTTCAACGTGGAAAGCACCATGTCGGCCATGCACATGACGGGTGGGAACCTCAGCCGGCTGTTTTTCGGTTACGGCGAGGAAAAGTTTTTCTTGCGCGTCGTGTTCTCGAAGGATCCGGACGACAGCGATATGATCGAAATCATAATCAGCTGCCCATTCCGGGCAGACTTGAAAATCAACAGGCACGGCATTTCGCTTTCCGGCACCGAGAAGGGCATCCGGTCCGCGGGCTTCACGCTGCACCGCACCGCGGATATATATCTCGGCATTCCGGATATCACACCGGAGATGCTCACCGATTTCAAGTTCCGCGTGATTTCGCGGGGAGCCTTCGGCGAGATGTTCTGGCCGCGGTCGGGTGATTTTTCTTCGCACCTGGCATAGAATAAAATGAGTTTCTTTGCTATTTTTGCGTGTCAGGCATTCTATGGCACAGGCCCGGCAGAAGTTTGCGTGCCCGGCCTTGGGCAATCATCCGGGGTGCGCGGGTAAATGGTATAATTTACTCATACATATATTGAAATTCGATATATTATTTATGGAAATGGTAATGAAAAAAACTCTTGTCTGCTTTCTTACAATCGCTCTTTTCGCCACATTTCAATCATCAGCCCGGGATACCGGAGTCCGGGACATGGAGGGCAGGGACACTGCAGCCCCAAAAAGGCCCAAAATAATGCTGGCCTCCGTGCAATTCGGGCGGGGAGCCACGAACCTCTCCCAGACAAAAATCGAGGCCGCCTTCTCGTACGCCACTCTGCTCGCCTCCCGGTTCGACTATGCCACACCGGGCATGCGGGACTCCGTGGCAGCAGCGCAGAAAAGCAGCGGCACACCGCCGACCGGCCTCACCGTGGGAAAGGCGTTGGGAGTGGACAGGCTTTATTTCGTAAAAATTTCCAGGCTGAACAATATGCTCAGGGCAGACGTCGTCTGGCGCGGCCCGGATGAGCGCAGCGAAATGCACTCCGGCATCGGGTATTGCTTTCTCAACTACCGCGAGGCAAAAACTGACGCCGCACTCTACGACCCAAGCCTTATGACAGCCATTCAAAGAGGTATGGCAGTGGCAGAAAGGGACTCGGCCATGTTCAGGGGCCTGCCCGGGAAATGCGAGGTTTTGCCGGCGAGGACGCTGGTTCCGGGCGGCATCATGTTCGTAGATACTCTCGGCATCAAGCCCGAGTGGTCGTTATTCAGCAAGAAAGAGATCAATTCCTACGACGCGGCCGGCAAGATTTTTGAAGCCGCCTCGAAATCGAAAGATTACGTTGCCTATGATATCGACACGCGCGATTCCATCTATGCCATCTTTAATCTATATGCCGTCGAGAATTTCAACGCGCCCTCGGCTGCCGAGATATCCGCGCTATCGAAATTCGGAGTGGAAAGCTACGTATCGGGCTTCATCGCCAGATCGGACTCCGGCGCCACGCTCAGCCTGACTCTCTATCATTTCAATAACGGCGATCTCGTGCCGGTCAGAACTTCGCGTGGGTTCATCGCTTCCGATGATATCATCAGCTTCAGAAATGAAGTGAGCAGGCTTGCCCACGAGCTGTTCTCACTCGATTTCGTGCCGGAAAGGAACCCGCTGCACGAACAGGCGAAAAAGGACATCAAGAAAGTGAATAAAAAGAATGCGCGAAGCCCGCGCACGAAGAAAAGGAAATAAACGGCTGCAGCAAGAATAGAGAAGCTATTTCATCTGTTTATCGTAAGGGCCGTAATAATCCGAATCCGAATCCTCTTCACGGCGGTCGGCCTCGGAAACAAGGCGGGCGAGTTTCATCACGGCATCAACGTAATCATAGCTGTTATTATAGTTATAGACGGCGTTTCTGTGTTCTTCCTCGGTGGTGCCCCAGCCGTTTCCGGCAAGGTAATTGCCCACGCTGAATATGGCGTCGTCAATATCGAATATGTTGATCTTGCCGTCACCGTTCCCGTCCACTGCCCACTTCAGATAGCTTGACGGGAGAAACTGCGAGATGCCGAAAGCACCGGCCCACGACCCGTTGATCTCGAGCACCGGCACCGGCGAAACCCGCGCGAGCTTCTGGAGCGCGATCAGCTCATCAATCGCCCAATTCACTTTCCTGAGGGCTTTCTTAAGGATTTTTTCTTCCAGATCCGGAAGTTCCTCGGGCGAGCCGTCAAATTTTTCTTTCAGCACTTTTTTATTCATCTCGAGGAACTGCGGCTGATCGGCCATTGCCGTGCTCAGGAAAACGCTGGGCATGTGGTTCCTGCCGAGGTAATCGCCATGACGGGTTTCCACCCACAGGATGGAGGCGATTATTTCCTTGGGCACACCGTATTTTGTTTCGGCATTGGAGAGCGCGGCATAATTATCCGAGATGAAGCACCTTGTCCGCTCCACTGATTTCGGGGAATAATTGTGCGAATAGTCGGTCTTGGTCAGGTGCCCCGTCACGTTGATACGGACGAATTTTTCGTCGAAATGGGTGCGCGGGTCGCTGATAAGGCGATAAACGAAGTTGGTGTCGCAGCCACGGGAAAGCAGCTTGTGAATCACGGGCTCGAAGAGCACTTCCTTGGTGATTACTTCCTCGTTCAGATAGGAAGAATAGGAAATCTTCACGCTTGAGAGAATTACTCCCGCGCCGACAGCCACAACCACCAATATCGTCTTCAAGTATCTCAATTTCTATGTATTCCCCGGTTCTGCACTGAAGCGGCCCTTAAGGGTTTAAACGATCCTTGCCCGGATTTGTTATACTTCCCGTTGATGTTCAGACACTCCAAAGCACCAAAAGGTTACAAAGATATTTATATCCCGGCAAATATCCCGGGAAAAAATATGTAATAATAAATTTTTCTTGACGAATCGTTTTCTATTGTATATTTTTATTCCAAATTAATTTTGTGATGTTTTGAATCATCATACTTTGTTTTGTATCATATAGTTGAGCCTTGAATGAAACTGTTCGGTTCTTTATCTCCGGGAAAAAAGAAAGCCTTGATCGGCATGGCTTTACTCGCGCTTCTCGCCATTACGGCATGGCAGGTGCTCAAGCCCGAGCCTGAAAATTATATATCGGTCAGGGTAAAAAAAGGAAAATTTCTTGTGGCTGTTAATACTACAGGCGAGCTGAAAGCCAAAAATTCGATTGAAATACGCGGGCCGCAATCCGCGCAGCAGGTCGGCATCTGGCAGATGAAAATCTCCAACCTCGTCGAGGAAGGAAAATACGTGAAGCCCGGCGACTTCGTGGCCGATCTCGATAAATCCGAGATCATGGCTAAAGTGAAAGATATTGAGCTCTCCATCCAGAAGAGGGAATCCGAGCTCACATCCTCCAAGCTCGACAGCTCGCTCAATCTTTCCTCCGCGCGCGACGAGCTTGAGAATTTGAAATTCTCGCTCGAAGAAAAGAAAATTGCCAAGGAGCAATCAATTTACGAGGCCCCGGCCATAAAGCGCCAGGCAGAAATTGATTATGAAAGAACAAAGCGTAACTACGAGCAGTCCATTAAAAACTATACTACAAAAGTAAAACAGGCAATAGCAAAGCTTTCATCCGTCGGCGCTGACCTCTCGAAGGAAAAGCAGAAATTCGACATGCTGATGCAGACCATGGGCCAGTTCACAATCACGGCGCCGGCCCAGGGCATGGTGATCTATGCCAGGGACTGGAACGGCGACAAGACCGTTGTCGGCTCTACCATAAGCGCGTGGAACCCCGTGGTGGCAACTCTCCCCGACCTCTCTTCGATGGAATCCGTCACTTATGTGAATGAAACCGACATCCAGAAAATCAGAACGGGCCAGAAAGTGCGGATCGGGCTTGATGCCAATCCGAATAAAAAGCTATCGGGCGAGATAATCAAGATCGCTACCATCGGAGAGGAAAAAAAGAACTCCGATTCGAAAGTTTTCGAAGTGACCATCAGAGTGAACGAACGCGACACCACTTTGCTGCCATCCATGACCACAAGCAACGAAATAATGATCGAGACCCTCTCCAACGTGTGCTACATACCGATTGAAGCACTCCACTCCGAGCAAAGCAAATCAGGCAAGGTCATGTTTGTTTACAAGAAAAACGGCAGCAGGATCACGAAGCAGGAAGTAGTGACAGGAACGATGAACGAGAATGATATAATCATTCTCCGCGGGCTTGGCGAGCAGGACGAGGTGCTGCTGAGCGTCCCCAAAAGCACGAAAGATATTACCTTGGCACGGCTGAAAGGCAAGAAATGAAGAAAATATTAGGATATAATCTGCAGATAGCCGCCGAGGCAATATTGCAAAACAGGCTCCGTTCTTTCCTCACTTCTCTCGGCATTATTTTCGGCGTCGGCTCCGTGATTGCCATGCTGGCCATCGGAAAGGGAGCCGAGCAGGAAATACTCGAAAAGATGAAGCTGCTCGGCACCAACAATATTAAACCGGTCGAGAGCGAAGAACTCAACAAGAGAGAAAAACAAAAGGAAGAAAAGTCCGGCAAAAAGGAAGAGAGCAAGAAATTTACTCCTGGTCTGACGACCGCGGATGCCGAAAGCATTGCGAAGCTTCCATGCGTCAGCAGCGTCAGCCCCGAGGTAATCATGGAATCGATGGCCATAAATGAAGGGCTTAAAAAAACGGCAAAACTTGTCGGCATCACGAACAACTTCTTCAGGCTGAACGGGCTTGATATGGCCGAGGGCACGAAATTCAGCAGCGTTCAGCTCTCAAGCGCCATGCCCGTCTGCGTGATTGGCCACAGCGTGAAGGTCAAGCTGTTCGCGGGCGAGGAGCCCGTGGGGAAGATGATTAAATGCTCGGGAGAATGGCTGAGAGTGATAGGCGTCATCGAGGAGAAGCGCGTCTCGGAAAGCAACCTGAAATCTCTTGGCATGAGGGACTACAACGACGACGTCTATATTCCCATCTCGACCATGCTGCTCCGCCTGAGGAACCGCTCGCTCGTCACGAAAAAGGACTTGAAGCGCGGCGGCGGAAACTCGGAATCCAAGGATTCGAAAAGCAATGAAGAAACAAATATCAATCAGCTTGACAGGATAGTCGTCGAGGTATCCTCGTCCGACCAGATCAAGAACCTCTCCGACGTGATTTCCCGAATGCTCGGCCGCAGGCACAATTCCGTGGCCGACTACGAGATCACCGTGCCCGAGCTGCTCCTGCAGCAGGAGCAGAGCACGAAGAGAATCTTCAACATCGTGCTGGGAGCCATAGCCTCAATATCGCTTATCGTCGGCGGAATAGGCATAATGAACATAATGCTGGCCTCGGTGCTGGAGCGCACTAAGGAAATCGGCACCAGGATGGCCCTCGGCGCCACGAAACGCGATATACTCATGCAGTTTCTGATCGAAGCCGTCGCGCTTAGCGTCTCGGGCGGAATCATCGGCATTATTGCCGGAATCAGCGCCAGCTACGCGATTGAACTCTCCACCGATATCAAGACAATCGTCTCGCCCTTCTCCGTATTGATCTCGTTCTTTGTATCGATCACAGTCGGGCTGATTTTTGGGATTACTCCCGCCCGAAGGGCATCGATGCAAAGCCCGATCGAATTATTACGTTACGAATAACCGGATAATAATATGAAAAAATACGCTTTGTTATTTTTCTTAATGTCATTTTTCGGCAGATCTTTGTTCGCGATGGACTACACGCTCGAGGACTGCATCAAAATCGCGCAGAACAACAGCCACACCGCCCGATCCGCCAAGAGCAGCCACAAGAGCAGGAACCTGCACTATGACTCGTTCATAGCCGGTTACTACCCCCAGCTGTCCCTTGTCGGCAACGGCATCAACTACGCGCGCGATATTTCGCCCATCGTTCAGCAGGATGGATCAGAGCTTTTCAGGGAGCGCAACCAGCTGTTTTCCGATGTCAGCCTGAACATTTCACAGGTGATTCCGCTCACCGGGGCCGAAATCTCACTGTCGTCGGGACTTTCTCGCAGCGAGGTATTCGGATTCAACAAGCAGCTCTATTTCTCTGCCTCGCCGGTTCAGATCACCCTTCTCCAGCCGCTTTTCAAATTCAACGATATCAAGTGGAGTAAAAAAATCGAGGATCTGCAGATCACTCAGAACGATACGAAATTCTTCTCCGATATGGAAGACATTGCCGCAAACACCGCCGCGGTGTTCTTCAATCTCTACCTTGCCCAGATGAATCTGAAAAATGCAGAGCTGAACGTGGCCATAAACGATTCGCTTATGAGAATCTCGAAGGGAAGATACAATATCGGCAAGATAGCAGAGAATGACCTGCTTCAGATCGAACTGGGGCTGATGAACGCTCAGAATGATTACGACAGCCAGGAGCTTAGTTATAAGAATGCTCTCGAGGAGCTCCGCATCGCGCTTGATCTTGATAAAAGCGCCGAAATCAAGATCATTCCGCCGAAAAGCGCTCCCTTTGTTGCAATCAATCCCGATAAAGCATTCTCCGAGGCGCTTCAGAACAATCCGGACGTGCTCGATTATAAGCTGAACGAGATGCAGGCCGAGCGAAATGTTGCCGTCGCCGGAAACAGAAACGGCTTCCAGGCTGATATCAGCCTGTCCTACGGCCTGAACCAGACCGCCTCGAAATTGCCGGAGGCATATAAGAATCCGCTCGACAGGGAAGGGTTGAACCTGACCTTCAGCCTGCCTATCTACCAGTGGGGAAAAGGTACGAGCGACTACGAGTCCGCCCTCGAGGCCGAGAAATCCACGAAAAACAGCATGGACCTGGCGCGGAAACGCTTTGAGCAGAACATCAAGTATCGGGCAAGAGAATTCAACCTGCTGCAGAATCAGGTTATAAGCTTCGCTAAGGCCGACACCATAGCCTCGAGGAGGTTCGAGGTGGCAAAGAACCGCTTCCTGATCGGCAATATCGACCTTAATACCTACTTCATAGCTCAAAATGAAAAGGACGCTGCTCTGCGCAGCTACGTCGGGATGCTGAAAAGCTACTGGGTCTCGTACTACACGCTGCGCAAGCTCACATTGTATGATTTCATGTCGGGGGAGAAAATAAGGTATTTTACGAATATCGAAGATTAATATGCATTATAAAAAAGCAGGAAGCGTGAAAACCCGTCTCCTGCTTTTTTTTTCCTGTTTCATCTCACCTTTTCACGAACACTTTCGTCTGATCACCGACCTTCAATATGTAAGCACCCTCCGGAAGCGATGCTATATTCAGAACAGACCGG
>CAZIHB010000048.1:0-9635 GCA_964538535.1 uncultured Hyphomicrobiales bacterium
CATCAAGCGCCTCCGCTCGAAGATCGAGCGCGACGATGCCAAGCCGCTCATCCAGAGCATCCGCGGCGTCGGCTATCGCATGAGGGAAACATCAACGGAAGAGTCCGCGTAAGCGTCTCTTGATTAAAAATAAAGCAGCCACGTTGTTTATCTGCTGTGGCTGCTTTTTTTTTTGATATTTCATTCAATCTGAAATCGCTACATCGAAAAAATCCGGCTCTCCGCGCGCCCGAGCCATTCGGCCAGCGTGCCAGCCCGGGAGTCGCGGCCCGAGATCACGGGCGAAGAGTTCTGCCAGTCTATGCCGATCGCGGGGTCGTTCCAGAGTATATTTGATTCGCCCGACGGATTCCACAGCTCCGTGCACTTGTACTGCATTTCAGCTTGATCGCTTTGAGTGCTGAACCCGTTTGCAAATCCGGGCGGCACCCACAGCACGCGCCTGTTGTCCGAGGACAGCTCGAATGCCTGCCACTTGCCGAGAGTCGGGCTGCCGGGCCTTATATCAACCTCTACTACGCGTGCCAGCCCGAGTGTGACCCTGATCAGCTTGCCCTGAGGCTTGTCATACTGAAAGTGCAGGCCCCGCAGCACTCCGCGTGAAGAGCGCGAGTGGTTATCCTGCACGAAATTGCAGGGCAGCCCCATAGACTCAAATTCATCGGCGCGGAAGGATTCCATGAAGAAGCCACGCTCGTCCTCTATCACTTTCGGTTCAAATAATACCAGCCCGTTCAGGTAATTGCCGATCACTCTCAGTCCCATCCGTTCCTCATTTATTTTTATCGTCCGATTTTTGAGATTTGATAAACACTTTCAGAAGCTTCTCCACTTCCCTGGCGCTGCCAAGCTCAGCCGATGATATTGCCGCCGATGGTTTTTCAGCCGGTTTTTCGGCCACCTCTTCTTCCTTGGAATACATCAGCGTGATGGCATACGTGATCAGCATCGAGAACTCCAGCCCGAGCGAGAAGAACACCATCGATGGCTCGGTGGGGGGGATGAACTTGAGCCCGCGAAGGCCGATGATAAGAATCAGAATGGATGCCCCGATGTAAACCAGCCCGAGCATGGTGTTTGAATATTTCTGCGTGAAGTGAAAGCGCATGTAGATTGCAAGCCCGTCATTGACGTGGCCGATCCTGTAAAGAAACGACTTATCCTTCCAGAGTATCGCCTTGTGAATCACCTTCAGATCCTCGAGCGAGACGTCAAGCTCGTCGGCAAGCTCGTGCAGGTCGCGGAGGTCGGCCATGGATATTCTTCTCTCCAGCTCTCTCTGCTCGCTGTCGGAATAAAAACCGTGGCTTTTATAAGATATTTTGTCAACCTGGTTTGCTATCTCTCTTTCTATTTTCCTGCGTATATACCCTATGCCCGGCGCCAGTATCGAAGAGACACAGACGGACAGCCCAAGGGAAATCAGCCCGCAGGGCATCACGAGCGACATCATGGGGTTGAACCAGTACCTGCCTTCCTGCGGCGTCTTAAGGTAGATGTCTATGGCCCACCGGAAGTAATAAGACGTGGAATTTATCGGCTCGGGCATGTCGCGCTGCACGGGGATGACAACCCCGTTATTATACACCCGGCCGTTCAGGGAGTATTTCACTATGTAGGTGATCAGCGGCAGAAAAGCGTGGAATATGGCCACTATGAAAACACATAATATCACGCAGAAAACCACGGTCTGAAACGTGTTGTTTTCTGCCATGTCGAAGTACCTGTTGCGCGATGATGTTTTGCTTGCCATATATCGATCTTGATTGTTATAAATCAGCCGCACCGGACAGTGCCGCCGCACATTTATCCTGAAGCGCCCCAAAACGTGAAAATATACAAAAAAAACCGGACAATTAATATTTTTCTGCTTCCATGCTTTATATTATTTAACTCACCACCGAAATAATATATATATTCCAAAGAAATTACTTATCTTACGCTTTTGTAGGGATACACTTACGCGCGAACAATCCGGCTGTTGTAAACGGTTGTTTGCAGGAAATGTAAGAATTTTATTTTGAAATATTTATGCGAAGGTTTTTTTTATGATTTATCTGAACAATGCCGCTACGAGCTACCCGAAACCGCAGGAAGTAATTGAAGCCGTGAACAAGTGTCTGGGCGCGTGTCCCGTGAATTCCTCCCGCTCGGGCCTCGATCACGATGATGAAGACATCATCTACTCCACACGCCGCACCGTTGCTGACTTTTTCAACATCGACAACCCTAACCAGGTTGTTTTCACATCAGGTTCCACGGAATCGCTCAACTTTGCCATCAAGGGCATCGACCTGAAAGGCAAGCACGTGGTTTCCACCATGATCGAGCACAACTCCGTGGTTCGTCCGCTCAACACGCTGAAGCGCGATGGTGAAATCGACGTGACTTTCGCCGAGTGCGACAACACCGGCTACGTCCGCCCCGAGGACATCGAAGCTGCTATCCGCCCTGACACCAAGGCTGTAGTGGTCAATCACTGCTCCAACGTCACGGGCACGTTCATCGATATCAAGACTATATCCGAGATAGCCCACAAGCACGGCTGCACGTTCATCGTGGATGCATCGCAAAGTGCCGGTGCACTTCCGATCGACGTGAAGGATATGGATATTGACCTCCTCGCGCTCACGGGCCACAAATCACTTTACGGCCTCCCGGGCTCCGGTGCTTTATACATCAAAGAAGGGCTGCCCATCAGGCCGCTCAAGACCGGCGGCACGGGCGTGCTCAGCGAGGTGCTCGTCCAGCCGAACGAGATGCCGCTCTATGGTGAAGCAGGCACACCGAACACTCCCGGCATCGTTTCACTGAAGGCTGGCATCGAGTGGATCAAAAAAACCGGAATGGAAAACATCCACGCCCGCAAGAAAGCCCACATGGAAAAAATCTACAGCGAGCTTGGCGACATGCCTGCAGTGACTATTTATCGCAGCATGGAGCACAACAGCTACGCCAATTTCTGCTTCAACGTCGGCAAGATGGTGCCGGAGGAAATCAACTATCTGCTCGAAAGCTCCTACGACATTGCCGTGCGCTCCGGCCTGCACTGCGCGCCGCTCATCCTGAAGCCGCTCGGCGTTGAGCCCTGGGGCACGGTGCGCGCCAGCGTCAGCTATTTCACCACTGAAGCCGAAGTCGATACATTTATCGATTCCATCAAGGACATCGTTAAGACTTTCGTCAAATAATCCTGCCGAAAGGTTCGATTTTTTAAAGCCCGTTCGGCCCTGCCGTCGCGGGCTTTTTTTTTTGCCCCGCCAACCTGCTATGATCTGAAAACAAGCACCGCAACGAAACGTCATTTTTTTTGTTTAATGGTGTTCAATTCAATAAGGAAAAAAATAATGGAAGACGAGGGATTAGTGATAACCCGCGATTTCGACGCACCAGCGGAAGAAATCTGGAGGGCGTGGACAGAACCCGATTACCTCGCGACCTGGTGGGGGCCGAAGGACTTCACCATCCCGGTATGCAAGATTGATTTTCGGTTGGGCGGGAAAAACCTGATATGCATGAGGTCTCCGGAGGGCAAAGATTTTTGGAGCACTGGCGAATACTCTGAAATTCTCCCCGGCCGGGGGTTTACATGCTCGGACTCCTTCGCTGATCAAGAGGGGAACGTCGTGCCCGCCACATACTACGGCTTCGAGGAGGAGATGCCGCTCGAAATGCGCGTTGAGCTGCGAATCTCGGGCAGCGCGGAAAAATGCGTCATGACGCTCAGGCACATCGGGCTGCCCCCGGGCATCATGCGCGAAATGACAGGACAGGGCTGGAATGAATCGTTCGACAAACTGGAGAAAATAGTAAATAGAAAGAAAAGTATATGATCCGGCTTCCCTGCATAAATCACCGGAGCAGGCTGATATTTCTTCTTGGAGCGGTGCTGATTATGCTGCCGCCACCCGGAGGCACCGCACACCAAAAAAAAGCCCGGCACAGCAGAACGCTCACCGGGCTTTTTTCCTATTGGGAAAAGCATTGCTATTCCTTAATCACTTTCTTCGTTATCACGTCGTCATCAGTCTCGATGATCAACAGGTATATACCGGGGGCAACTCCATCCAGCCGGATGGTGCTCTCAAGGGATTGGGCCGATTCGAAAGTGCTCGAGAATATTTCTTTCCCGATCAGGCTGACAAGCCTGACCTGAGCGGCGGACGGGCGGATGAATTCCGCGTTGACGTTAAGTACGTCCGTGGCAGGCGTCGGGTAGGCGATAAGTATTCCACTGCCGTTGACACCCTCTGCTATGTCGTCGTCAGCAACACCCTTTCTGTAGCTGACGAACAAACTGACGGACTTGGCCGGGGATTCGCATTCGTTCATGTTTACCAGCTTCAAATAGTATTTATTCAAACCGGGAGGCGGAACTATTTCGGAAGGATTCTCGATCGGCTCCATGGCCGAGTTGTACCAGTTGTAAACCAGGCCTTCGGTCGGCCACGCGGGGGATACCACGAGCGTGTTGAGGTCGATCGTCGTATTGAACGGCCAGCGCCTGAAGGCAGGCATAACGATTGCCGGCGGCGTGGATACCGTCAGGTTCATCGAGGCAGATTTTGTCATCGGGAATCGCTTGTCATCCACTCTCAGGGTAAGTGAGCGCGAATACTGCGGGTTCAGCACTGTCGGGTTTGGCACTTTGGCGTCATCGAGGCCGCCTGCGGGCGTCCAGTGCAGGTTATAGCTGCCGGAGCCGCCGAACACGGGGTACTCCGATCCGATTATGACGGGCGAGCCTTTGCATGTCTCCGCGTCGTCGAGGGTTATCCTGAGCGGCAGTCCCATTTCCAGGTGCGTTGCCACGCGATAGAACAGCTCTTCTTTGGTCGAGACTCCCTCTTTGTCAGCGAGTGCAGCAAGCGGCACGCTCGAGTAGAAGGATTTCTGCCCGTAATCGCCCGTGCACATCACGCTGAGCCCGCCATAAGTGTTATAAAGGTCGAATGTCTTCTTGCCCGTGGTGTTGTTGGCCTGCACGGTGTCAATGTATCCGATGGCGTATAAATCAAAGCCGTCGAAGTTCATGTCCTTGGTCCAAGTGTCTAGTGTTCCGGTGAGCGGGAAGAACGAGGCATCATAGAGGCCTCCCATGCCCTGGAATGCTTCTTTAATGCCCAGCAGGTTCAGCAGCTCGGTGTTGCCGTACTGGTACCACCCCAGCAGCAATCCGCCTTCAAGATAGAGCTTGCCGCCGGATTTCAGGTAGTCCGTGACGAGCGCGGCCGTATTGTCGTCGAAGTCGCCGTAATTAAGGTAGCCTCCGTCGTATCCATAGCATCCGAAGCTGAGCACCACCGCGTCGAAATTCTTCAGAGAGTGAATCGGCGAGGTTGTGAACGCGTTCGTTATGCCGTACTGGCAAAGCATCTCGCAGAAATATTTGCTGCTCGCGTTTTTCATCATCTTGTCGGGCTGCCAGCAGAATACTCCGCCATTCTGCACCACAGTCTCGAAATCGAGGTTCGAGAGCGGCGAGATGTCGGCATCATCGGCCGAGGCCGTGACGTGGAATTTTATCGTATGAGTCTTCGCGTTTTGCAGGATTTTTACTTTGAAATCGCGGGGCGTCGTGATCTTACCGTCAGCGTTCACGGAAACTGTCATTTCAGGATGTGTGATCACGACAGAGGGGTCATCGGTGCTGAGAGTCAGCTTCAGTGCGTCGCTCTTGCCGAGCGCGTCATAGTTGGAGATAATCAGGCCGAACGAGATTTCCTCGCCGGGCTCGATCGCCTCGTCGCCGTCCCCGTCCGTGTATTCATATGATTCAGTGAGAAGCTTCAGGGTTGGCTTAACGTCCGTCAGCACAGTATCGTCGAGCGCGCGGAAAAGATTTATCCTGCCATAGCCAAGCTTGCCCGCGTAGTCGGGATTCTTCGAATCAATGTTATCCGTGGAAAGCAGGAACTGGCGGATCAAATGGTCATTAGTCCAGTAATGGAATCTGGATTTCAGCAGGGCGAGCGCGCCGGTTGCAACCGGCGATGCCATCGAGGTGCCCTGCAGCCTGCCGTATTCCCTGCCGGGCAAGGTGCTGAGCAGCCCGCCGTCAACGTGTGAATCTCCGCCCGGGGAGGCAACGTCAACGCTTATGCCGTATGAAGAATAATATGCCCTCACGTCGGTTTTCGCAACGGAAGCCACGCTGAGCACATGCCGGTACGACGACGGATACTGCATCACGTCGTTGTTGTTGTTGCCGGCGGAAACTACGACAATCGAGCCGAGCGCCGTGGCGTAGTCGATGACGTCCTGCTCTTCCTGCGAGCCGCCGCTGCCGCCCCAGCTGCAATTAATGATGTCGGCGCCCATCTCGGCGAGGTATTTTATTCCTGAATACCCGTCGTAGATCGAGGTGCCGCCGCTATTGCTTCCGTGCTTCGTGGGCATGAACCTGATGTTCCATGCCACGCCGGCCACGCCTTCCTCGTTGTTTGTAACGGCCGTCGCGAGGCCGGCCACGTGGGTGCCGTGAATGTTGCTGCCCGAGGCCATGGGCTGGTTGGCATCCGTGCCGTCAACGTCGCCGGAGAAGTTCCAGCCGATAAGGTCGTCCACGTAGCCGTTATTGTCATTGTCGTTGCCGTCGAGGTCACCGGGATCCAGCTGCCATTTCCCGTCAATAAACTCGATCGTGTGCCCGTCTCCGTCTGCATCTTCAGCGAGATTTTGATAAAGATTGGCAAGCAGGTCAGGATGGTCCCACTCCACTCCCGAGTCGCATATGCCGATGAGCACGGGATTGGCAGTGTTCTGCTCACCTTTGTGCAGGTCCCATGCCATGTCCGCGAGAATTTGCGGCAGGTGCGTCTGCTCGCTGTATCTCGTGTCGTTCGGCTCCGCGTAAGCATAGTTCTGGGGCACCGGCTCGGCCAGTTCCACGTTCGGATCTTTTGCAAGCAGCCGCACGGCCTTGAAAATATCTGTGCCCTCGGGCAGCCTGATTCGGTAATAGCGCGAAAGGTCGGGAAGCGAGGCTGACTGTATGCCGGGCTTCATCTTGAGCTTGCCGGCGGGTGCGGGATACCTTTGCACGGAGCCGCCGGCTTTCAGTTCGTCAAGCGTGGCATCGAGCGAGGAGATGCCGAACCTCGCGTCGCTCTGCCTGCCCTGCACCTTGGGCCTGGAGCTTGTCTTGGCGTCCTTCCTGAGCTTGATAGTCACCACTCCCTCCTGATAAACGGGGCGCCCCGCGGGATCGAGAGGCATCAGCGGAGTGCGGGCCCATCCGGCGTCGGCAGCGAAAATGGCGATAGCAGCGGCTATGCTGAGTATGATTAATTTTTTCATATGTCACCGATGATAATAAAACAAGTACGGGAATTATAAAAAAATCAAAAATACGGTTAATTCCTTTCATTCAAAGTGAAATCTGGTATATTAGAATAATGTAATCAGAATTTGGCGTTTCTGCAAGTCGCGGCTAATAAAGTCATTTTGCGAGGCACCGCGTGATTCCTCGCTATTATAAATAAAAATCCCCGGAAGTGCTTATGCTGCCGAGGATCTTTTTTAATGATTTTTATATTTACCGTGCGCCACTTCTATTTTTTTGTAGGCGGTTTTCTTCTCGTCTGCTGGCGCGGCCGATCCTGCTGAACGTGCGAGTCGGTCCTCTGCCCCGACCTTTGGCCGGGCATAGGCCTGCCCTGCGATTCGGCTATCTGCTGTGCCTCGCGCATCTTCTTCTGCAGCCATGATTCCTTCTTCGGGGCTTTGCGCATTTCTTCCAGGCTCACCTTGCTTCTCGAGAAGTGGTTCATATAATACTGCTGACCGATCGAGAGCAGGTTGAAGACAAAGTAGTAAAGGTTCAGGCCGGCCGGGAAGTTGGCAAACATGAGAGTGAACATTACCGGCATCATATAGACCATGGTTTTCTGCCGGGGATCGGTGATCGTCATCTTCTGCTGAACGAACATGGTGATACCCATCAGAAGGGCAAGGCCTGACAAGTGGCTGATGCCAAGGAAGCTGAAGCCGAAGTCGAACACCTTGTCGGGCACGGAAAGATCCTTGATCCACCAGATAAACTCCGAATGCCTCAAGTCTATAGACGTGCGGAGCACGTTCCACAGGGCGAAAAGAATCGGCATCTGGAGCAGCAGCGGCAGGCAGCCGCCGGCCGGATTTATTCCGTACTCGGAGTAGAGCTTCATCGTTTCCTGCTGCTGTTTCGTCGGATCGTCCTTGTATCTTTCCCTCATCTTATTCATCTCCGGCGTGAGCAGCTGCATCTTCTGCGATGTCTTCATCTGCGAGATGGAGAGCGGGTAGAGAAGCAGTTTCATCAGTATGGAAAACAGGATGATCGAGATGCCGAAGTTCGGCACAAAATGGTGGATACCTTTGAAAATCGGCAGCATGAAGAATTCGGCGATCTGCCGGATACCATACTTGAAGCCGAAGTTGATCAGCTTCTCGATCCCGTAGCTTTTAGCTATGTTGTAGTCCAGCGGGCCGATAAACACCTTGAACGTGTTGCTCTGCAGCCCGCCCTTGTAGGGCACCCTGACGGCCATTTTATAATACTCGACAACCCCGCTGTTCTTGAAATGTGCCCTGCGGCCGCTCAGGTCGGCTGTTCCGTCGAATGACTTGTAGGGCTGCGGGATAATCGTGGCGGCAAAGTATTTTGTTTTCACGCCGGTATAATCGATGATGCCGGTGCCGCTCGATTCAACCGGGTCGTCCTTGTCGGCGTTAAGTTCTTCTGCTTCGCCGTTCATGCTGATGACGGCGTGAGCATCCGAGGATTCATCCACGCTGTTCTCTTCCATGTATTTCAGGCCGTTCTCCCACGAGAAGCTGTATCCCCTGGAGGGCAGCACATCCTCAAGGTTGTTGAGGACAATGGTGTTCTCGAAGTCGTATTTGTTCCCGAAGAATTTCATCCTGCGGACGATTGATTTGCCCGGGGCAACTTCGAGCGTCAGCGTCAGCGTCAGCGAGCTGTCTCCCGAGATCTTATAGCTGTCATCCGTGCCGGGCGCGAATGAGAAATAGAGATTCCTGGAATCTATCCTTTTTCCCTCGAGCGTGGTAAAAGTCATGTATGACTCGCCAAGCGGGGAATTAATAAGCTGAGCTTTTTCGCCGTCCCACTTCTTGAAATTTTTCAATTCCCAGTATATAACAGCACCGCCCCTGGAACTGATTTTCGCCCTGACGAGCGAATTTTCCACCGTGATGACTCTTTCCGTCCCCCCGGAGGCCGTGGCAAACTTCTGGCCGTAAGCATTAACTGCACGGGCTGAATCCTTGGTGGGAGCTGCGGCAACCGTGTCGCGCTGCCCTGACTTCTTATCGAGGCTGAGCGCGGAGTCTGCCTGCTTTTTGGCCGTGCTGACCGGCCGCTGCTGAACGGATGTGTACATCATCCAGGCCATGACAAGGCCGGTTATGAGCACTATTGCTAAGAGAGAACGTTTGTCCATAAACAGGTACTTCAATAGATAATAAAACTATATTTTTTTTATCAAGTGCCTGGGGGGCACGGGGTCGTATCCACCCTTGTGGAAGGGGTGGCACTTCAGGACGCGTTTCAGGGCCAGCCAGCTTCCCCTGGCCGCGCCGTGCACTTCAACGGCCTGCATCGCGTAGGCGGAGCACGTTGGCACGAACCA
>CAZIHB010000049.1:0-9548 GCA_964538535.1 uncultured Hyphomicrobiales bacterium
CCTATGAGAGCGGTGAGGTGCCGGTGGGCAGTCCTTGGGTTAAATTCAACACGAGATTTTACCTGATTGCATTGGCATTTATCATTTTCGACGTCGAGCTTGTGCTCTTGTTCCCATGGGCCATTGTGTTCAAGGGGCTGGGCTGGTACGCGTTCTGGGCAATGGCGCTTTTCGTTTTCATACTGGTGCTGGGTTTGGTATATGACTGGGCCAAGGGTTATCTTGAATGGGACAGGCCCAATCCTTATATACCCAAGCTCGAGGACCTGGTTATTTCAAAGACTGAATCAGAAAAATAGTTTAAATCATTACTTGGAGTATAGTAGTGGGACTTTTAGATAGGCTGGATAATCCGATTGATGCGGACGGGATAATACTCGGCACCGTAGAGGATGTTCTGAACTGGGGAAGATCGAAGTCGGATTGGTACTTACAATTTGGCCTTGCTTGCTGCGCTATCGAATTCATGGCTGTTAATGCCGCGCATTTTGACTTGATGCGGTTCGGGTGTATTCCACGCTCCAGTCCCCGGCAGGCTGATGTAATAATCATTTCCGGCACGGTGACGCTTAAGATGGCAGAGAGGGTGAAAAGGCTCTACGAGCAGATGGCTGAGCCGAGGTACGTGATCTCGATGGGATCTTGCGCCAATGCCGGCGGCCCTTACAGGGATTACGGCTATCACGTGCTGAAGGGAGTGGACAGAATCATTCCGGTGGACGTTTACGTTCCGGGGTGCCCGCCCAGGCCCGAGGCGTTTCTTGAAGGCATGGTGAAGCTGCAGAAGAAGATCAGCCAGCAGGCCATTTTCCGCAAGCGTGCCAAGATGTCTGAAAGCGATCGCCTGGCAATTGAAAAGCATAATGCCGAGATGGAGAAAGCCATCCTGGAGCACGAGCAGCACTAAGAACAATTTTATTAATTAATATAATGGCGAAATGAAGGCTCAAGAAATTTTCGAAAAGCTTAAGGCTAAATTCGGTGAGGATATTATCTCTATCAACGATGAGGAGAACTACGATCCTTTCATCACCGTTAAGCCCGACAATCTGCTGAATATATGCCTCTTTTTGCGCGATAATTCTTCCCTGGATTTCAACTATCTGACCTGCCTGAGCGGGATGGACTACAAGGATTCTCTCGGAGTGGTCTATCACCTCTATTCGACAAGGCACAGGCACTCGCTGGTTGTTAAGCTCGTGCTCGATAGGGAATCCCCGAAAGTACACACTGTGGAAAGGGTTTGGAAATCGGCAAACTGGCATGAAAGAGAAGCTTACGATATGTTCGGCATTGTTTTCGAGGGGCATCCGAACATGACAAGAATACTTTGCCCCGACGATTGGGAAGGCTGGCCCCTGAGAAAAGACTACACGCCGCCGGAATATTACGCGGGAATGAAGGTTCCCTATTGATGTTCAATAGCTTCTGTTTATATGGATTGAATCAGTTTTATTGAAATTATCTCCGGTAAAATAAGTGAGCGATAGAAAAATACTTGATGTTGACCTCGGACGCATTGATACCGAGCGAATGAGGCTGAACCTTGGCCCTCAGCATCCTTCAACCCACGGCGTGCTGCGCCTGGAAGTTGAGCTGGAAGGCGAAATAGTGACTGAAGTTGTTCCCCGTATCGGATACTTGCACCGCTGTTTCGAAAAGTGCGCCGAGAACATGACCTATCCGCAGATTGTGCCATATACTGACCGAATGGATTATATATCCTCGATGAACAACGAGTGGCCTTACGTGATGGGGGTTGAAAAACTTCTGGGAATTAAAGTGCCTGACAAGATCGAATATATCCGCGTGATCGTGGCTGAGCTTAATAGAATAGCCAATCACCAGATCGCCGTGGCTACATTCGGCCTGGATTCCGGTGCTTTCACTCCCTTCCTCTTTCTCTTCCGCGACAGGGAAATGATTCTCAACCTGCTTGAGAAATGCTCCGGCGGAAGATTGCTTTATAACTACATGTGGGTCGGCGGCCTTATGAACGACGTGCCTCCCACGTTCAAGCAGGATTGCCTTGATATCGTCAAGGTGGTGCGCACAACGAACGCTGAAATTATGCGCCTTCTGGTGGATAACAAGATATTTATCGAGCGTACTGTCAATGTGGGAATTCTTCCGGCCGACGTCGCGCTCAATTTTGCCTGCAGCGGGCCTCTGCTCCGCAGCGCCGGAGTGCCGTTCGACCTCAGGAAGGACGAGCCTTATTCGGTGTATGACCGGTTCGACTTCAAGGTCTGCGTCGGCAAGGGCGAGATGGGTACTCTTGGCGATTGCTACGACCGAAACATGGTCAGAATGGAGGAGATGGAAGAAAGCTGCAAGATTATCGAGCAGGCCGTGGCCCAGATGACGGACGAAAGCCTTGACGTCAGGGCTTTGGTGCCGAAGAGGGTCAAGCCGCCGAAAGGCGAGGTTTACTCCAGAGCTGAGAACCCCAAGGGCGAGCTCGGCTTCTATATAGTCAGCGACGGCTCGCCGAAGCCCGCGAGGGTTAAGGCCAGGGCCGGCAGCTTTGTGAATTTGAGCGTTTTGCCTGAAATCAGCAAAGGATACCTGATTGCGGATCTTATAATGATTCTTGGCAGTATCGATATTGTGCTTGGTGAAGTTGACAGATAATTATTAATAATATACACGAAATCATAATGGAACAGAATTTCGTTTATCAACTGATGGGGGAAAACATCTGGAGCCTGCTGATTGTGGCGGCGCTTCCTCTGTTGTTCCTTCTTCCTTATGCTCTTGTGGCTATCCTTGGAGAGCTGAAAATTGCTTCCTGGGTGCAGGACAGGCTCGGCCCGATGAGAACTGGATGGAAAGGCGTGATACAGCCTCTTGCCGAGGTTGTGAAGCTCATGCAGAAAGAGGATATAACTCCCGCGAACGCGAACAAGCCGCTATTCAACATAGCTCCTGTCCTGTCGTTCACCGGTGCTTATGCCGCCTTCGCCGCGATTCCGTTCAGCTCTTTGTTTATCCCGGCCGGTATCAATCTCGGCCTGTTCTATATATTTGCCATCAGCGCTCTCGGCGTGATCAGCATAATCATGGGCGGCTGGGCATCGAACAACAAGTATTCGATCCTCGGCGCCATGCGCGGGGCTGCTCAGATGGTCAGCTATGAGATACCGATCGCTATCATTCTTCTCTCGATTGCTACACTCTCCAATTCTTTGGATATGCAGCATATCATTAATCTCCAGAGCGGCGGCTTCTGGAACTGGAACATTTTTGGCGGGAGCGGCTCCTGGATGAAGATTTTTGTTATGCCGTTCACCGTTTCAATGTTCATCTTATATTTTGTGGCATCACTTGCCGAGACAAACCGTACGCCTTTTGACATCCCCGAGGGCGAAAGCGAGATCGTGGCCGGCTATCACACCGAGTACAGCGGTATGAAGTTCGCCATGTTCTTTTTTGCCGAATATGCCAACATGTTCGTTGTGGCAGCTCTGATTACTGTGATGTTCCTTGGCGGATGGCAGTCACCATTCGGGGAAGTAATGAATGGCCCGGTCATGCAATCCATGTGGTTCGTCCTTAAAGCCATGTCCATCGTTTTCGTTCAGATCTGGATACGCTGGACTCTTCCCAGGCTTCGTGTGGATCAGCTGATGTACACCACGTGGAAGGTGTTGGTTCCGATAGCATTCGTATGTTTCTTCGCGATAGCTGTCTGGTCGATGATAAAATAGCCGCAATTGTGCAGTTTGAAATAAACCGAAAGAAAATCGGAGAATTTAAATGAAAAGATATTTCAAAAATATTTGGCTCGGCTTATCAACGGTGCTTGTGGGCATGAAGATAGTCTTTCAGCATCTTTTCGCAAAGAAAGTGACGATGCAGTATCCGGACATTTTCGATCCCATAAAGGAAGGCTCGATACCGCCAAATGCGAGAAATAGAATATTTGTCGATATAAACAACTGCGATGGCTGCCAGGCGTGCGCCAGGGCCTGCCCGGTGGGCTGCATTTCAATTGATATAGTGAAAGTGACGCCCGGCGACCCGACTGTTACCAACATAGCCGCGACAGGAAAGCCACGCAAGACTTGGGTCACAAAGCATGACATAGATTTTGCTTTATGCTGTTTTTGCTCGCTTTGCAATGATGCCTGCCCGACTCAGGCCATCAGGATGACTCAGGAGTTCGAGTACTCAACTTATGACAAGAGCGAACTTCTGTATCATTTCTCTAATCTGACGGCAGAGCAGGCAGAACAAAAGAAGCAGATGTGGGCCGGATACATGGCGGAGAAGAAGAAAGCCGAGGCATTGGCGGCCAAAGCCGCTGATGCAAAGAAAGAAGGCGCCTGATTCATCTGCCGGACAAAAATTGTAAAGATTATAATCAACTATAGAAACGATTAGATTATGGCCTTATTCGATGCGATATTTTACATGTTTGCCGCTATCATCATCATCTCGGCTTTTGGTGTGGTATTCTCCA
The DNA here is from genome assembly GCA_964538535.1 of uncultured Hyphomicrobiales bacterium. Classification (GTDB taxonomy): domain Bacteria; phylum Bacteroidota; class Ignavibacteria; order Kapaibacteriales; family UBA2268; genus CAZIHB01. The sequence continues at coordinate 4,466 of CAZIHB010000049.1, forward strand.
AGAAGCTAATGTATTCGGCATTCTCGCTTCTGTTCACGTTCTTTGGCGTGGCGGGCATCTACGTGCTTCTCAATGCCGACTTTGTGGCGATCACCCAGATAATGGTTTACGTTGGCGGTATTCTTGTCCTTATCATATTCGGTGTGATGCTTACAACCAGAATCACCGGTGTTGATGTGAAGACCGGCACTACCGGCAAAATCCAATTCGGAGTGACTGCCGTCATGACGGCCATTATGGCTCTTCTTCTGTCGATAATGTATTCCAATGCAAAGTGGTTCACCGGCGACATTAACAAAGCCGGCCCGACTATCGACAAGATTGGAACAACTCTCATGACCGACTACTTAATGGCATTCGAAGCTTCTGCTGTTCTTCTTCTCATCGCTTTCATCGGCGCTGCCCTGATTGCCAGAAGAAAGGACTAAGCTCGGATATTTGTTGTTAACGATTTGAAAATCAATTTTAAGGTATCGAAAATGAGTATCGGACTTGCTCATTACTTGATTCTTGGAGCGATACTTTTTTGCCTGGGAGTCTTTGGCGTGGCTACTCGCAAGAATGCCATCATGGTTCTTATGGGCCTCGAGCTTATCTTGAACTCGGCCAATATTAATTTCATCGCCTTCGCGAAGTTCGGGGGAATGAACATTCAGGGCCACGTGGCCGCTATGTTCGTCATCGTCCTCGCGGCGGCCGAGGTGGCAGTGGCTCTGGCTATCGTGCTTAACATCTACCAGAACTATCACCACATCAACGTGGATGAAATTAACAAGTTGAAAGACTGATTCCCGGTATGGAATTGCTCTATATATGAGAAATTAATAAGTTAAAAGAATAAAGATTGAATTATGGCACCAGAAACTCTACTTCAGTTGTCACTTGTGATTTTACTACTGCCTCTATTGAGCTTTATTATACTCATTTTCTTCGGAAAGAGGCTCGGCAAAATCAGTGCGGCTATCGGTACTTCGGTTCTCGCAATCGATTTAATTTTATCGGTTGCCGTCGCGTTTACCCGCCTTACCCGCTACGCGGGCGAGGCCATGTTTCAGGCCGACATGAATTGGATCAATTTCGGGACTTCCTCTTTAAAACTCGGAATCGGCGTGGACAACCTGAGCGTTATTATGCTCGTTGTCGTCACGCTTATCTCCACGCTCGTGCATCTCTTCTCGATTGAGTACATGGCAGGGGATAAACGCTTCTCGAGGTTTTACGCCTATCTCGGATTGTTCTCCTTCTCGATGCTTGGCATCGTGATTGCCAACAACTTCCTTAATATGTACATTTTCTGGGAGCTTGTGGGAATCAGTTCTTACCTGCTGATCGGATTTTGGTACGAGAAGGATTCGGCCGCCAATGCCGGCAAGAAGGCATTCCTGACCAATAAGGTCGGCGATTTCGGCTTCTTTGCGGGCATTATGATTCTTTATGCCACATATCATACTTTCAGGTTCGATGAAGTATTTGCAGGCATCGGATCGGGTGTGCTTCCTTTCAACAGCTCGTTTATCCTGACTGTAACCGGCATTTTCATATTCATGGGAGCTATCGGCAAGTCTGCTCAGTTCCCGTTGCACGTGTGGCTGCCGGACGCCATGGAAGGCCCGACACCCGTTAGCGCCTTGATTCACGCTGCCACGATGGTGGCGGCCGGCGTTTACCTTACGGCCAGGGCGTTCCCGATGTTCACTGCCGATGCGTTGCTCTTCATTGCATATATCGGCGCCATCACGGCTTTCGTGGCTGCCACGATTGCACTTACTCAAAATGACTTCAAGAAGGTGCTGGCCTATTCAACGGTCAGCCAGCTCGGATACATGGTTATGGCACTCGGCAGCGGGGCATTTACTAACGGATTCATGCACCTCGTCACTCATGCCTGGTTCAAAGCATGTCTGTTCCTTGCCGCCGGTTCGGTTATTCATGCCATGCATCACTCGCTTCACAAAATGAACGACCATCATACTGATCCGCAGGATATTAGAAATATGGGCGGATTGAGAAAGAAAATGCCCGTGACTTACTTCAGTTTTCTTTTTGCCACCATGGCAATTGCGGGCGTACCTTTCACATCCGGCTTCCTGAGCAAGGATGGAATTCTGGCAGGCACACTCGCGTTCGCGAACCTGAGCGGCCACTGGTTTATTCCGTTCTGCGGCTTCGGCGCCGCGGCAATGACGGCATTCTACATGTTCAGGCTGGCTATCGAGGCCTTCCACGGCAAACCGAAAACTGAGGCTGCAGCCAAGGTTCACGAGAATAAGTGGGTTGTCACGATGCCTCTTGTCGTGCTTGCAACTTTGTCTATTTTTGCTTTCTATTCTCCCAATCCATTCAGTGCCACGTCGGGCTGGTTCCAGCAGGCTACAAAAGCTCCTGCCACAGTCGTTCCCGCCCAGTATCAGTGGAGCTTCCTCGTGAGCGAGACTGAGGGAGTGCACAGCATGGAGGCGGGGGCCGGCCATGGAGCTGAAGTTGCAAAAGCCGGAGTTCACGCGCCAGCGAACAAGTTCGAAGAAGAAATGCATCACCAGCATTTGCCTGCGATGATCCTCTCTCTTCTGATCGCCGGCTCGGGAATGCTCCTTTCGTTCTGTTTCTATCAGTTCAAGATATTCAGCGCCGACAACACTGCAAAGCTTATCAAGCCTCTCTACAAACTTTCCTTGAATAAATGGTACTTCGACGAAATCTACCAGGCCTCGGTCATTAACGGGTCTGTTGGCTTTGCCATGCTGATGTCGTGGATAGATACCAACATCATTGACGGCATAGTCAATGGTGCGGCAGCCGTTTCGCGCGGTGTGTCGTGGTTCGTCAGCAAGTTCGACGCCGTCGTCATCGACGGGCTCGTCAATCTTACTGCCAAGGTTACGGCATTCTGCGGGGCAATTTTCAGGAAAACCCAGACCGGCGTGGTGCAGACATATATTATCATCGCTGTAATTGGCTTGATGGCGTTGGTTTACGCCTTCATTTAATTGAGTAAACAAAAGTAAAAATATATTTAATCCGGAGGATTAATGTTTAACATTTTTGGTATTGGACCACTAACCTTTATTACATTCCTGCCATTGCTGGGTATGATAGCGGTGCTGTTAATACCGTCCGGAAAGGATGATGCGGGCAGAGTGCAGTCTCAGAAACTGTTCAAATGGGTAACGATTGGTGTAACATTTACGCAGCTTATTGTCTCTTTGATGATCTATGCGCATTTCAATTTCTCGCTCTCGGGAGTTAACGATCCCCACGCGATGCAGTTTGTCGAGAAGGTCAGGTGGATCTCGGTTTCCGGGCTTCCCATGCTCGGCAACCTGAACATTGACTATTTCGTCGGTATTGACGGCCTCAGCGGCCCAATGGTTATCCTGACTTCTCTTGTTTGTTTCGTGGCTTCTTTCACGTCATGGAACATCAAGAAAGCCGCCAAAGGGTATTTTGCCATGTATCTTTTGCTTGATCTTGGCATGATGGGCGTTTTCGTGGCATTGGACTTCTTCCTGTTCTACGTTTTTTGGGAACTCATGCTTCTGCCGATGTATTTTCTTATCGGCATCTGGGGCGGCCCAAGGAAAGAATACGCAGCCATCAAGTTCTTCATCTACACTCTCTTCGGCAGCGTTTTCATGATGCTTGTCATGATTGCACTTTATTTCGCCGCCGGTTCATTCAATCTCTTCGACATGATGAACACTGCAAAGTATCATCCCGGATCGCTCATGCTCGATCAAACCTGGAGATATATCGCGTTCGCGGCACTCTTCGTCGGATTCGCGATCAAGGTGCCTGCAGTGCCTTTCCATACATGGCTGCCTGACGCCCACGTCGAGGCGCCGACTGCTATTTCGGTTATTTTGGCAGGCGTCCTTCTGAAGATGGGTACTTACGGCCTGCTCAGGATCAGCTGGTCAATCTTCCCCGATGGAGTGCTTTACTTCCAGCAGTGGATCGCCGTCATAGGAATGGTCAGTATTGTATATGGCGCTCTTTGCGCACTCGGCCAGCACAAGGTCGGCAAGCGTGATTTCAAGAAGATGATTGCATATTCTTCAGTCAGCCACATGGGCTATGTGATGCTCGGCATGGCAGCCCTCACGACTGAAGGCATGATGGGAGCTATCTTCCAGATGTTCAATCACGGCACGATCACCGCGATGCTCTTCATGGTTGTCGGCGTGATCTACGACAGGGCCCACACTCGCTGCCTCGATGATTTCGGCGGCCTGGCCAACAAAATGCCGATTTATACCGGCGTGATGACAATTGCATTCTTCGGCGCCATCGGCCTGCCCGGACTGAGCGGCTTCTGGAGCGAAATGCTCGTATTCCTCGGTGCGTTCAAAACTTACCCTGTGATTACAGCTTTCTCCACTCTCGGTATGCTGCTTGGTGCTGCTTATATGCTTTGGGCGCTTCAGAAAGTATTCTTCGGAAAGCTTCCCGAAAAATGGCAGGGCCCATGGGATCCGACCGGCAAGAATTACAAGCATGACGATATCAACGGCGTGGAGCTTGCCGCTCTCGTGCCGCTTGCAATCGTTATTATCTATCTTGGCATTAGCCCAAGCCCGATTTTGAATATGATGACATCATCGGTTAATCACCTGATTGAGGTCGTTAAGACCGGTTCTCAGGTTGTTGCAGGTTTATAATTGAGTACTAATTAACCGGAAAAGTAATTATATGACTTCAATACAATCGAATTTTGCTGGTGAACTGCTCAAGAGCCTCTGGCTCTTCAGGCCGGAAATAGCGCTGCTCGTAACCTTTGTTTTGGCATTGTTGCTTGACCTGATTTTCAGAAAGCAAAGATTCATCGCCGGGGCAACCGTTATAGCAGGCTTCGCCGCCACAGGGATCATCATGATGACCCAGGGGACGCCGAACGGGACCGTGTTCTCAAATATGCTGGCAGTCGATGCATTTTCGCAATACTTCAAGTACCTCATTCTACTGGCTTCGGTAATTGTAGTGCTGATGTCGTTTTTCTCGGATGAGCTGACTTCGGGCAAGCGAAGCATGGGCGAGTACTACACTCTGATTGCCGGCATGACCTTCGGCATGTTCCTGCTTGCCG
>CAZIHB010000050.1:0-9487 GCA_964538535.1 uncultured Hyphomicrobiales bacterium
ATTGCCCTTCCGCTCGAGACATACACGAGGCTGAACCGGGATCAGATCGATGCCGTAACCGAGATGAAGCTTGCTTCAGTGGGATTGAACGGCACACAGAACTATTATCCATCCGAGCTTTCGGGCGGCATGAAAAAAAGGGCTGCCCTTGCGCGGGCCATGGCGCTCGACCCCGAGATACTCTTCTTCGACGAGCCGTCGTCCGGGCTTGACCCCGTCACCGCAGCTTCGCTGGATAAGCTTATTATCGAACTGAACCGCGGCCTGAACACGACTATGATCATAGTGACTCACGACCTTGCGAGCATACTTTCCATAGCCCACAGGATAATAATGCTCGACAGCAGCGTGCCGGGAATTATTGCTCAGGGCACACCCGAGGAACTTAAGAATTTTGTTCAAAATAAAAACGTGTATAACTTCTTCAACCGAATACCGGAATTATAGGATAGAGGTGCATCATGGCCAATGGCTCAAACAGAATAAGCAGTGCATTCATCATCGGATTGTTTGTTATAATCGGCTCAGCCCTGATAATCGGGGCTCTGATCTGGCTCGGTTCAAACCAGTTCATGAAGGAGCAGGTGCTCTATGCCACCTATTTTGACGGCTCCGTAGAGGGGCTCGAGCCCGGTTCGGCCGTTAAGTACCTCGGCGTGCCATGCGGCCGTGTTAAGGAAGTAAACGTGGCTCCGGATGGCAAGCTCGTCGAGGTAGTGATGCAGATGGATCCGAACGTGCAGATATCCGATAGCATCCGGGCAAAATCCGAGTTTGCGGGCATTGCCGGCGGAAAATTCATCCAGCTGCACGTGCCCACTGATCCCACACTCTCTGGAATGTATCCTCATCTCGGGTTCAAGCCGAAATATAAAATCATAAAATCCGCCCCCTCCGGCTTCGACGAGATTACTTTTGCCGCCCGCGACGTGCTTAACAACCTGATGAAACTCAACACCGGCGGTATTTCCGATGAACTGGTGCGGTTCCTCGGATCCTCGAGCGATGTGATCGAAAGGCCCGAAATTGTGAAAATTCTTGCTAATCTCGATAAATCAATGCAAAGAATGAGCAGCATACTCGCAAAGGCCGACACTTCATCCATCATAGCGAGGCTCTCCGCCACCACCGACAAGCTCTATAAAACCACGGACAACCTGGAAACAATCACCACCAGCCTGAACCGGCAAATCAACGATATGCAGCTGCCGTCCTACGTGGATAAAGTTTACACTACTTATGATTCGACGATGGTGAACATCAACCGCCTGCTGAGCATTGTTGGCTACCGCACGGAGAACATGATCTGGGGCATGACGGAAACCCTGCAGGAGGCACGCAGCACGGGCAAGGAGCTCCGACGCACCCTCCGCGGCATCAGCGACAACCCCTCGGCTGTCTTCTTCAGCACGCCGCCGAAGCAGGAGAAATAAAATCAGTATTACAAATAGTCATGATAAGACACTTTGTAATCTGGTTAATAATAATTTGTTATCTCAAAGCCTTTTAATTCAAAGGAAAATGTATCGGCTGTGATGCGCCGGGAGCGCGTTTATCGCGTAGTGATGCCTGTTGCAAAAATGCAGGGACTCGGCGAGCCGCGTCCCTGCATTTTTTTTTCTCCATTGCAGAATTATGCTTTAACTGCCCTTCCATTCCGGAAGGCTTCGTTTAAATAAACTTTATAGCTACTCTGCGGTTTTCGCCTTTTTGCCAGTCTTCCCTGTCATCCTTATGAATTGGCTGCTTTTTCCCCAAACCTGAGGTTTTTGATATTTGCTTTTTATCTACCCCGCATTTTATTAACAGTTGAACTAATGCTTTGGCCCTGCGTGAAGAAAGGGCGTTATTGAGCGCGTCAGAACCTTGAGTATCGGTGTGGCCGCAGACAATAATTTTTTTATTCTTATCAGTTTTCAGCAAATCAGCTAATTGTTGGATTTTTTTTAAATATCCAATTCCAATATCTGCCTTGCCGTTATCAAACTTTGCTATCACTACTTCATTATCGTCCTTAATAATCTCGGGCCTTACAAAATACGGCCTCTCCGCTTGAATTGTTCTCCGGGCGGCGGGCGTGGTCATGGAAATTTTCACGTCCCTGCGGTTCACGTTGTTTGCTTCAGTTGCATACGTCAGCACGTAGTAAACTTTTTGCATCTGGTATATCTCGGAGAAGATGTCGCTGAGTTCCCTTGCCGTGGCGGGAAAATACGCGTTTCCGTTCGTTTGCTGCGCTATGGAGGTCAAATAATTCTGCAGATCCTGATTGCCATCTTTGCCGAAGCCGATAATATAAACTCTCGTGTTTGTTTTTCTTGCTTCATCAACCAAATCCCTTTCCTGCTGCAAGGAGCTGTTCTCCAATCCATCAGTGAAGAGTATTGCTACTTTTTCTTTCTTTGCCCCTTTCAAGCTCGAAATTCCTGTAATCGAAGCATCAAGAAAAGCAGTTGCTCCCATGAGCTTTTCGAAAGGAATCAGCTTCCCTGTCTCGGCTGTATTATTCGTAAGCTGAATCGGATTATAAACAAGATCATCAAACTGAATAACGTCGTAATCGTCCTTGCCGGGCCTCTGGAAAGTGAGTGCCTGCTTCAGCGCGCTCTCCACGGCCGGGTAGTCTGCATTCATAGAGCCGCTATAGTCCAGCACGAATGTGGTGGAAAATGGCGGCGCCACGTCTTCCCTGATTTCCTGCACTTTGAAATCGCTGATCGGCACATTTTTGCCGGCATGATTCTCGGCCACCGATGTCCAGAATTGCGCATATTCGTTGTTATAGGGCGGAGCCATGTTAGCAATGAAATTGCCGTTCTGGTCTTTCACGCTGCAGAACAGCCTGATCATGGTGGGATACTTGCTCAGATCGATATTCGTGATAGTCGGGGTAAGCACGTCCTCAGCTTTAACGCTTTCATTGTTAATAATTCCTTTCAGATATTTGGATTGAGAAAGGTTCCTCTTTTCCACGGCAGGTACAGTCTTTGGTTTGGGCGGCTCCGGCATAGAAACGGCAACATTCAGGCTGTTGTTCGCGATCAACTTGCCATTAATGGCGGTTAGAGTGAATGTTGTTGTCTTTTCGGGCTTGAGCGTCTTGTTTCCAACCAATGGCAGCCCCTTACCGATCTCGTTAATCTCGACACTCTCGGCATCTTTCACATTCCAAAAGACAGTGACTTCATCGCCCTTGACGATGGAATTTTTGTCTGCCCTGAATTCGTTTAGCGTGGGCTGAATCGTGCTGCAGGCACCCAGCGCGATAGCAAGCACTGATAAAATTGATAATCCTTTTAGTTTTTTCCTCATAATACGCCTCTAATTGATAAAACAATATGCTAATTATCTTTTTCACCCAATTTTTCAAATATTTTGCGCATGTCTTCATAGTATTCCGGGTCAAGATCTTTAATTAAATCAAACGCGTATTCCAGCGCGATCAATTTATATTGCGAAAGCTGGGAAAACCTCGAGTTATAACGATAGCTCCTTCCCTTCACCCCGCGGCTGTTCCCGAAATAGGTGCTTTGCGACAAACCCGCGATCCCGTTATTGTCAACCGTTTCCTCGAGCACCACAACATATGAATAGCTGTCAATCTGCTCCTTTGTAGCTTTTGCAACATCCAGCCAGTAGCTGCTGCCCCTGTAGAACTCCTTGAAAGTGTTGAACACCCTCGAGGCAATAAACGAAGTCTCGCCGGGCATCAGAAACAGAACGTCAGGTTGTGATTGAGCTGCAACAACAGATAAAAGGAGCGCGACAGACAGAATGTAAAGCTTTTTCATACATCACCCGTCAATGTTATCAATTTCTATTACAACTGCAAATATGATACTTAAAATTCAATAAGTATTTGCAGATTTATTATTCCATCAGTATCAGTGTATATTTAGCTTATTTGAGTGAGTAATCATAGTATCCGGGAAAGGCCGAACAGATTATGGCATTGATCAATCATTATAATTTTTTATTTTGCAACTGAGAACATATTAGTTAGTTTGCATCGAATAAAATACGTTTTTAGTCGAGATATAGATTATGGCAAGAATAAAGAAATCCGACGAAGAGATAAGATCCGAGATTATAAAAGCGGCAAGCAACCTGTTCCGCAAGTACGGCTACCTGAAAACCACGATGGAGGACATTGCCAAAGCCATCAGGAAAGGCAAGAGCACGCTATATTACTACTATAAATCCAAGGATGACGTGTTTCTGGATGTTTTGACGCGGGAAAGCGATTCGATCATCACATTGATTCACGAACGTGTGAACAAGATTGAGTCTGCCGAGGATAAGCTTATCCAGTATTTTGAAATTATCATCCAGGAAGCAATCAGGGTGTCGAATTTCTACATACTTATGCTCGATGAGCTGAGGAACGAGTCCATACTCCACGATAAAGTCGATACAATTTACGCGGATAAGGATATTGAATTTATCGAAAATATCATAAAATACGGGATAGAAAGAAAGGAGTTCCTTGCAACGAAGCTCGAGGACGCCCGTAGAGTGGCTGAATTGATCTCCCTATCGACAAAAAACCTGATAATCCATTACTTCATCCCCGGAAAGACGGAAGAATGGACCGAGAACTTCAGGCTGCTCGGCGGCATCATCCTGCGGGGGCTGAGCTGATTTTTTTTACCCTGTTTTCGACCAAAATACGAATTTTGTATATTATTTGATCTCTTATCAAGCTGTTATAAGCACTTTCCAACAGGAATACTATGAAGGATCTTCAACCGGAAGGCGGCGCAGCATCGTCTTCATATAAAAATCGACTCGAATACGATATTAGTTTATATGTATTATTAACAGGAGGTCTCATGCTTCGTAACCTTATGAAAACACTTGCTGCTTTTGCTTTGCCCCTGATAATTCTTCAGGGCTGCTCGAGGGGCGAATCAGCCGAATCGAAGAGGCAGGGTGCTGATGCCTATCCCGTGGCTGTCGATGCAGCAAGGTCTGACAGCTCTGCAAAAGAAAATTACTACATAGGAACGGTGGAAGCTGCCAAAACCATACCCGTCAGCTTTTCCATTCCCGGCACCGTCGAAAATGTTTACGCGGCCGAGGGGCAGTTCGTGCACAAGGGCCAGGTGCTCGCTTCCTTGAATAGCGCGACGTATCGCAGCAGCGTAAAAATGTCCGAAGCGGTCGAGAAGCAAGCCAAGGATGCTTATAACAGGCTCAGCAAGGTTTATAACGAGGGCAGCCTGTCGGAAATCAAGTTCGTCGAGATCGAATCGAAGCTGCAGCAGGCTGTTGCAGCCACGGATATTGCCCGCAAGAGCCTGAGCGACTGCATTATCAAAGCACCCATCTCGGCCATGGTTGGCAGGAAAAGCATCGAGCCGGGCGCCAACGCGCTGCCCATGACCGCGGCTTTCACACTCTACAGCATAGACAACGTGCTCATCACGGTGCCGGTGCCGGAGGATGAAATCTCGAAGATAAAAAAAGGACAGACGGCAAGAATAATCGTTCCGGCTCTCGATAATCGCGAATTCAGCGGGGCGGTTCATGAAATCGGTGTGGCTGCCAACATGATTTCGCACACCTACGACGTGAAGATCATGATTGCCAATCCGCAAAACATGCTCAAGCCCGGCATGGTGTGCAATGTTTATATGAATACTAATTCTGAAATGCGTGCCGTGTCCGTTGCCAATAATGCAATAGTGAGCGAGAACGGCAAAAAATTTGTTTACATCGTGGAAGGCGGCGCGAACAAGGTGAAAAAGCAGGAAGTAAGCACGGGTAAATACAGCGGCAGCAACATAATTATTCTTGCCGGGATCAATCCGGGCGACAAGATCGTGGTGGCAGGCCAGCACAAGCTCTACGACGGCGCATCAATAATCATTAACCGCTAAAAAGGCAGGGTGCAGTATGAAAAACAAGTTCAATATCATAGAAGCCGCCATCAAGTATAAAAATATTACGCTGCTGCTTACGGGCATATTGATTGCTGCTGGTATTTATTCTCTTGTCGTGATGCCGCGCCAGGAATTCCCCGACTTCACCGTCAGGCAGGGCGTCATCGTCGCTGCTATGCCGGGGGCCAGCTCCGGGCAGATCGAGGAGCAGGTGGCGCAGCCAATCGAAAACTACCTGTTCAGCTTCAAGGAAGTGAACAAAAAGAAAACCTACTCCCAGTCCAGGGAGGGCGTAACCTATATTTTTGTCGAACTAAACGACAACGTGAAAGAGCCCACGGATTTCTGGTCGAAAATCAAGCATGGCCTGAATGACCTTAAGTCCACGCTGCCCTCTGATCTCTATGGCATTTTTGTAAACGACGATTTCGGCAACACTTCCGCCATGCTCATCAGCCTGGAATCCGAAACAAAGTCCTATAAGGAACTCAACGATATAATGAAAGGACTTGAGGCGAGGCTCAGGCAGATTGAGTCCATCTCGAAGCTGAACCGCTCAGGAATGCAGGGCGAAGTGATAAACATCTGCCTGCAGCCGGAAAAGATGTCATACTACGGCGTCAAACCGCTGATGATAATGATGGCATTAAAATCCGAGGGGGCCGTGGCTTATTGCGCGGACGTGAAGAACAGCGTGATAGAGATGCCGGTGCATTTCACTCCACGATACAACACGTCGGAGGATGTGGGGAACCAGATTATCTATCATGACCCCACGGGCAGCGTTATCAGGATAAAGGACATTGCAGCCGTGAAGCGGGAAATCAAGGATCCCGACTTGATAGTCACGAATAACAAAACCAAGTGCCTCATTTTATCAGTCGAGATGCTCGAGGGCAATAACATCGTCTCTTTCGGCAAAGAAGTGAAGAAAGTGATCGATGACTACGCAAAGACTCTGCCAAATGACGTGAAGATCACGCAGATAGTGAACCAAGCTGACGTCGTTCAATCCTCAATAGTTTTCTTCCTGAGGGAATTCGGCATAGCCATCCTTTCTGTCATTCTTGTCACTATGCTGCTTCTGCCGATCCGCGTGGCGTCAGTCGCGGCCACAACGATCCCGATAGCAATCCTTATAGCGATCGGCATCATGTACATGCTCGGGATGCAGCTCGACACCGTCACTCTTGCCGCTTTGATTGCAGTGCTCGGCATGGTGGTCGATAACTCCATCGTGATCATAGACAGCTACGTGGAAAAGCTGGACCATAAGATGCCACCCTTCGAGGCCGCCGTCAAGAGCACGAAGGAGCTGATCGTTCCTGTTTTCACGGCCACGCTCGCGATCCTTTCATGCTTCACCCCGCTTGTGTTCTCCCTGACGGGCGTCGGGAAGGATTTTATCGGCGGGTTCCCGATAGCCGTCGGCATCGCTCTGGGTGCTTCGCTTCTCGTCTCGTGCCTGCTCGTTCCCTACATGTGCATCGCGCTTATCAGAAAGGGGCTTAAGGACCATGACGAGGAAGCAAATTCAAAGAAAAAGAAGAAGAGCGTGCTCGACGTAATGCAACGCGTCTATGACAGTACGATCGAAAAAGCATTCATGCACCCGAAGTTGACCATCGCGGGGGGCGTGATTGTCGTGCTCGGCAGCGTGGCCCTGCTCGCCGCCTTCCAGACGGAACTTTTCCCGAAGATGGACAGGAACCAGTTTGCCGTGGAAATAAACCTGCGCGAGGGCTCACCGCTCTCGCAGACGGACAGCATAGTCAAGGATCTCGAAAACATAATACTGAAGGACAAGCGCGTCACGAATCTTGCTTCCTTCATCGGCGGCAGCTCGCCAAGATTCCACACGCTCTACGCCCCGAACATGCCCGCCGGCAACTATGCCCAGATGATAGTGAACACGCGCACCCCGGAAGAAACAATAGAGATGCTCGATGAATACAGCGCGAAGTACGCCGAAAAATACCCCGAGGCATACGTCAAATTCAAGCAGATAGATTTCAGCGGCACGAAATCGCCGATTGAGATACGCGTATCCGGTGACAGCATCAGGCAGATCAAAGATGTGGCAGAGCAAATTTCAGGCATTTTCAGGAAATATAATGAAGTTGTCTGGGTGAGAAATGACTTCCTGGAGCCGCGGCAAATCGTGGAATACAGCCTGAACAACACAGAGGCCTCGCGCCTTGGCCTGACAAAGATGGATCTCACCACTTCATTCATGATCGCAAGGACCGGCCTGCCCGTAACGAAAATCTGGGAAGGTGATTATCCCGTTGAAGTGCAGTTGACGAAACAGCAGGATAAGATCGAGAAAGATTTTGAAATGAATGACATGTACATCCCATCGATACTGACGTCGAACTATATACCCCTGCGATCCGTGGCAAGCCCCATGCCTGCATGGTCAGAGGGCCAGATTGTCCGCCGGAACGGCATCCGCACGATTTCAGTGCTTGTTGACGTACGCCGTGATGTCTTTGCCTCGAACGTGCTTTCCAGGGGCATGAAGGAAATGGAAAAAATCAAGCTGCCGCCGAAAGTATCAATTTCATACGGGGCTGAAAAGGAAGGAGAGGCGGAGCAATACCCGAAACTCGGCAAATCGTTGATTATCGGCATCGTGCTCGTGTTTTTCATTCTGCTGTTCCAGTTCAAGAAGAGCAAGACGGCATTCCTGATCATGACGACGATCCCTTTGAGCCTGATCGGCGCGGAACTCGGCCTCTGGGTGATGGGATTTCCGTTCGGCTTCACTTCATTTTTCGGCATCATCAGCTTGAGCGGCATTGTGGTAAGGAACGGGATTATACTCGTGGATTATGCCGAGGGGCTGATCAAGGGATCGGGAATGAGCACACTTGAGGCTGCCATCGCAGCCGGAAAGAGGAGGCTGAGGCCGATATTCCTCACTTCATCGGCTGCCGCGGTGGGCGTGGTGCCGATGATGATGAGCAAATCCCTGCTCTGGGGGCCGTTCGCGGCCACAATATGCTTCGGGCTGATCTGCTCGATGATACTAACCTTGATAGTGCTGCCCGTGCTCTACTGGTATTTCTTCCGCTCGAGCGACAAGAAAGCCCAAACACAAAATATCGAGGAGTACTCAATATGAAAATAAAACTGATTATTATATTCATGCTCGCGGGCATCCTGATTCAACCGCACTCGCATGCTCAGAATTTCTATTCCCTCGAGAAATGCAAGGAGCTGGCTGTGCAGAATAATGCAGGCCTGAAAAAGGCAATGCTCGAGGTCAATTCTTCAGAAGAGACAAAGAATGCGGCATACACGAAGTATTTCCCGCAGGCCTCGGCAAGCTTTCTCGGGATGTTCGCCGCTGATTATCTTGTCAAAATGGAGACACAGGGCGGGAACCTGCCGGTTTATGACGGGAACCCGGCCAACCTGGCCAACGCGACACAGTTCGCCTACATGCCCGGCTCCACGATGAATATGCTCGACAGGCTCTATGTCGGCAACATTACAATCATGCAGCCGGTTTACGCGGGCGGGAGAATATCCACCGGCAATAAGCTCGCGGGTGTCGCCATTGATATCAACAGGGATAAATTGAATATCGAGAGGTA
>CAZIHB010000051.1:0-9475 GCA_964538535.1 uncultured Hyphomicrobiales bacterium
TCATTCTTTCGTCCAACCGCGTATGGCTGTGATCTCCGCGAGCACGCGGTCAATCTTCGCGTTCAGGGATGCCCGCTGCTCCTCGTACTTGTAAATTAAATCCATCGGATCGAGTATTTCCTCTTCCTCGTGCGGGTAGCCGCACTGATCGAGGTTGTAGCCAAGTTCATCGGCAAGCTGCCCGGCGGTATATTTCTTCGCCTTGTCGAAGCCGTCGATGTTGATCTCCTGCCGATTGTTCCACCACTCGATGACGGGATCGAAATGCTCCGGCTTCATCGGCTTCGTTTTCGAGAAGTGCTTGTAGCCCTCCGGCATGTCCAGGCGGTAGAACCATGTTTCCGAGGTTGGCTTTTCATGGCCGAAGAACAGTATGTTCGTGGTGATGGAGGTATATGGCGAGAACACGCTTCCCGGCATACGGATGATGGTGTGCAGGTTGAACTCGGAGAGCAGTTTCTTCTTGATTGCAACCTTCGCGTTGTCAGTGCCGAAGAGGAAGCCGTCCGGGAGGATAACGGCAGCGCGCCCGCTTTTCTTCAGCCGATACATGATCACCGACATGAAGAGGTCTGCCGTCTCGCTGCTTGCCAGGTCGGACGGGAAATGATTCTTGACCTCAGCCTTCTCGTTGCCGCCGTAGGGTGGATTCATCAGGACGACGTCGAACTGATCGTCTTTTGTGTAGTCCAGCACATCCCTCAGCAATGAGTTGCGGTGAAAAATTCTCGGCACGTCCAGATTATGCAGCAGCATGTTCGTGATGCAGAGCATGTACGGGAACTGCTTTTTCTCGATGCCATAAATGGAATTATCGAATTCAACCCGATCTTTCGCTGTTTTCACCTGCAGCTCGAGCTCATTGAGCCAGCTCGTGATGAAGCCGCCGGTACCGCAGGCGAAGTCGGCCATCTTTTCACCGATCTTGGGCTTAATCATTTTAGCCATGAAATCCGTTACGGCGCGGGGCGTGTAGAACTCTCCGGAGGAGCCGGCGCTCTGCAGCTCGCGCAGGATGGATTCATAGATTTCCCCGAAGGCGTGGCTTTCCTCATAGCCGCCCAGGTCCAGCTCGTCAATCACGTTGATAACCTGGCGGAGCAGGACGCCGTCCTTCATGTAGTTGTTCGCGTCCTCGAACGTGGCCTTGACGATAGATTTTTTGATTGGTGTCTGCGGGGTGACGTTCAGGCTTTTGAGCGAGGGAAAGAGCGTGTTGTTGACGAAGTCCAGAAGGAAATCGCCCGTCATTGCGTTTCCGCTCCTGTCGTCCACGGCCCAGCTGCTCCATCGGCACTTCTCCGGAATGATGGACTTGTAATTATCCTCACTCATATCCCAATCTTTTTCTTTGGAATCATATATTTTCAAAAAGAGCATCCATGCAATCTGCTCGATGCGCTGGGCATCACCGTTGATGCCGGCATCGTTGCGCATGATGTCGCGGAGCCTTTTCACAAAATTCGATAAACTGCTCATACTGATTAACCTGCCCTGTATAATTCTTGCTGTAATTCAAAAATGGCTTGCCTGAACCCGTCTCTGCCGCCGAAGTGCTCAGCAATCCTTGCCGGCATTCCGAATTTCTGAAAGCCGTCAAGCCTCAAAATTTCGGGTTTTTCAATTTCATATATACCCATGTTCATGTACTTTTCCAGGAGTGCTTCCAGAACGCCTCGCGCATCGCCCTTGTATTTGTTCAGGAAATCGCGCTTCCTGACGTTGTTGGCACGCTCCCGGCGCGTGAGGGGTTTCTGGCCGTAGGCAACATGGCAGATGAAATCGAAATCGTCCACATCGGCCATATTTTGTTCCGCTTTCAGGCTTTCAAGGTCGATGCCGCGCTGCAGGAGCAAATTCCTGATGCTCTCTTTCCTCTCCTCCGCGGACCATTGGCGGATGAAGTTCTCCAGAGAAGCGTATGATCCGAGAATGTTGGATCGTGTGTAGTCAATTATACTTTCCTGCCGCAGCAGCTTCCCGTTGGTATCGTATATGGAAACGGTCTTCCCGATCACCTCGACCGGGCAGCCGTCCTTATCGACGAAAGGTTTCTCCTTTTGTTCCGGGCCGGCGTGATAAGGAATATCGGGGCCCGGCTCGGCAACGCGAGTGCAGTCATTGCCGTAATTATCATCCTGCTCGATGGGGCCATCCCAATCCGGATCGGCAAAGAGCCGCGAGACGTTGCGGAAATCCATGACCGTGAAATGCGTTTTCCCTTCCTTTTCGCGAATCCGGGTGCCGCGTCCGATAATCTGCTTGAATTCAGTCATGGAGCCGATCATCTGGTCGAGGACGATAAGCTTTGTCATCTTGCAGTCCGCGCCGGTGGAGAGGAGCTTTGACGTGGTTGCAATCACGGGATAGAGCGCAGAAGCAGAGATGAAGTAATCGATTTTGCCACATAAATCGCTGCCTGTGATGCGGACAACGTAATCCGGATTTTTTTTAACCATGTCGGAATTGAGGTTTGACAGCGCAATTTTCATTCGCAGGGCATGATCCTCCGAGGCGCAGAACACGATTGTCTTCTGCATTCTGTCAGTGCTCTTAAGGTACTCGGTGATTTCCCCGGCCACTTCTTCAGTGCGGTCTTCAAGTATAATGTTATAGTCATAGTCGCTGTTCGTGTAAACGCGGTCTTCAATTTCGCGGCCGTTTTTATCAATCTGCCCCTTGAAGGGGCGCCAGCCTTCCCCAATGTTAGTGCGCACGTTGATCACTTTGAACGGAGCCAGGAAACCATCCTCGATTCCTTCTCGCAGGCTGTAGGAGTAAACCGGTTCACCAAAATAATCAATGTTGGAAACGTATTCTGTTTCCTTGGGCGTGGCGGTCATGCCGATCTGCGTGGCCGAGGAGAAATAGTCAAGTATTTTGCGCCAGTTGCTGTCTTTCCTGGCAGATCCTCGATGGCACTCATCCACGATGATGAGGTCGAAGAAATCTTTTCGGAACAGGCCGGCAAGCCGGCTGACGGTATCGTTTTCGCCGTTTTCGCCCTCGTCCTCCTCACGGTCGGCCAGCTGCTGATAGAGCGAGAAATAGACCTCGTGGGAAGTGATGGTGGCGGGGTCAGCTTTGGCAAAATTGATCTTGTGAATCGTCCTTTCAAGCGGTGCGAAATCCTGCTGAATGGACTGATCGACGAGGATGTTGCGGTCAGCTAAATACAGCACTTTTTTCTTAATTCCGCTCCTCAGCAGACGATAGACAATCTGAAACGCGGTGTAAGTTTTGCCGGTGCCCGTAGCCATGACGAGCAGAATGCGCTGCTCCCCTTTTGCAATCGCGTCAAGAGTGCGGTTGACTGCATTGCGCTGATAATAGCGCGGCGAGTTTGCAATCTGGCTTGTATAATAAGGCTGGGCGATGATTTTCTTTTCCATTTCGTTCATGCTCTTTCCCGCCTGATACCGGGCCAAAAGTTCATCGGGAGATGGAAACTCCGACATGGGAATCTGCCGCCCCTTCCCGGTCAGGAAGTCATGTTCATAGAAGGCATCGCCGTTGGAGCTGTACGCAAAGGGCACATCAAGCATTCGGGCATAGTTAATAGCCTGCTGAATGCCATCCG
This sequence comes from uncultured Hyphomicrobiales bacterium, assembly GCA_964538535.1. Classification (GTDB taxonomy): domain Bacteria; phylum Bacteroidota; class Ignavibacteria; order Kapaibacteriales; family UBA2268; genus CAZIHB01. The sequence continues at coordinate 3,581 of CAZIHB010000051.1, forward strand.
GCACGGTATGTTTGTTGTCCTTGGCCTCGACAATGGCAATCGGGTAGTTATCGTTGATATAGAGAACGTAGTCAGCCTTTTTGGGCCTCTCGCGGCAGACCAGATTGCCACTGATGTTAATCTTACCGTCCGTAATCCGGGTTTCCATCGAAATCCGGTCAAGGTCCCATTTCGCGGCAATCGCCGGAGTGATATAACGCAGTTTGATAACTTCTTCAGACAGCAGCTTTTTCTCATTCACGATTTAGTGCTCCTTTCTTCTTCCTCAATGAAGTCAACGAAGTCCATATATTGAAATCAATTATTTTCAAACCATGTCCGCCCGATTCATCATGACGGGCCCAAACCAGCGCGGCATAGTGATGGTGTGTGGCGCCTCCCCGCGGCATTCATGCAAATCGGCTTTGCCAGCTATCATGCCCGCGGGCAATATCCGAAGTTTATAGTATGCAGCAGCCATAATAAGCCCCAAATTCCATATTGCATAAAATAATATTACACTATATGCAATTTCGCAAAAAAAAGCAAGATGTCCGCAAAATAAATAAAAACAAAGCATAACAAAAAAAAACGGCCCAAAAGAAATTTATTCCCCGGTGCCGTCTTAGTTTTCGAGCCTCTGCCTGAAAGGAGCCCGTTAAAGATTAATTTGTATTATTAAATCTTAGCAGCACTCCAATATATTAGCATATTATAATTATATAAATATAATCACATCACGATCTTGTTTTTTCCTTGCGGTCGTGCGGATCGAGGTCCATTTTCCTCAGCCTGATGTTGTGCGGCGTCACTTCCACGAGCTCGTCCTCGGCGATGAACTCGATTGCCTGATCGAGAGTCATCACTCTCGGCGGCCTGAGCACGACAGTTGCATCCGAGCTTGATGCGCGCATGTTCGTCAATTTCTTTTCCTTCGCGATGTTCACGTTCATATCGCCGGATTTATTCCTCTCGCCGACGATCATGCCCATGTAAACCTGAGTGCCGATTTCCGTGAACAGCTCGCCGCGGTCCTCCATGGCAAAGCTGGCGTAGCCGGTGGTTTTGCCGGGCCTGTCTGCCACGAGCGCACCCGTGTTCCTCTGCGGGATGGGGCCGTACCACTCCTCGTAGCCGTCGAAGAGCGTGTTCATCACGCCCGTGCCCTTGGTGTCCGTCAGGAATTGGCTGCGGAATCCGATCAGCCCGCGCGATGGAATCTTGAACTCGAGGTTCACCCTTCCGCTTCCGCTATTAATAAGGTTAGTCATGATGCCTTTCCTCTGCGAGAGCTTTTCGGTGATGACACCGGTGAATTCCTCGGGAACGTCAATAAATACCAGCTCGGTCGGTTCGCAGGTCTTCCCGTCAATTTCCTTCGTGATCACGTTGGGCCTGGAGACCATCAGCTCGAACCCTTCCCTGCGCATCGTCTCGATGAGCACGGCCATCTGCAGCTCGCCGCGTCCGCACACCTCGAAGGCGTCAGCTCTCTCGGTCGGCTTAACAAGAAGTGACACATTCCTGAGAGTCTCTTTATCCAATCTTTGCTTTATATGCCTCGAAGTGAGAAATTTGCCCTCCAGCCCGGCGAATGGCCCGTTGTTCACGTAGAAGACCATCGAGACCGTTGGGGCGTCGATGTAAATTCTCGGCAGCGGCTGAGGATTCTCCATCGTGGAGATAGTATCGCCGATCTTGGCTGATTCGACGCCGGCCAGCGCGATAATATCGCCGCATTCCACGCTTTCCACCTGCTTTTTCCTCAGCCCCTCGTATGTGTAAAGAGCAGAGAATTTGATGTTGGGCAGCACGGAATCCTCGGTGCAGAGCGCGTAATTTTTATTCATTTCCAGCCTGCCGTTGTTCAGCCTGCCGATAACTATCTGCCCGACGTAGGAATCGTAGTCGAGATTAGTGATAAGCATCTGAGGATCAGCATTATCATCCACCTCGGGGCCGGGTATATATTCAAGGATGCCGTCGAAGAGGTTGCGGAGGTCCGTAGCGTCGTCGCCCGGATTCTTGTGGGCAACTCCCTGCTTGGCAATCGTGTAATAAATAGGAAATTCGATTTGTTTATCATTAGCATCAAGATCTATGAATAGATCGTAAACATCGCTGATAACTTCGTCAATTCTGGCATCAGGCCTGTCTATTTTATTAATGACAAGAATAACCGGAAGATTCTTGGCAAGAGCCTTTTTCAGCACGAACCTCGTCTGGGGCAGCGGGCCCTCGCTCGCGTCAACAAGCAGCAGCACGCCATCGACCATGTTGAGGCTTCTTTCCACCTCTCCGCCGAAATCCGCGTGGCCGGGAGTATCGACAATATTTATCTTAACGTCGTGGTACCAAACAGTAGTATTTTTGGCAGTGATTGTGATCCCGCGTTCCCTTTCAAGATCCATGGAGTCCATAACCCTGTCCACAACCTGCTGATTTTCGCGGAAAGTGCCGCTCTGCCTGAGCATAGCATCAACAAGGGTGGTTTTTCCATGGTCCACGTGCGCGATGATTGCAATGTTCCTGAAATTTTCTTTTCTCATATTTTTAAATCTACTCAACCTTTGTTCTAAATATAACCTGCAAATTTACGCATAATCTTCATACGTGCCGTTACAGGTTGCTTAATATTTGTTTGCGGCAGGAGGGGTTGCGTATGCTGTGCCGCCGATACACGATTTTAACACATTTCCGAAAAAAAATAAAAATTCAGGTGTAACGATTTGGCTGCTCAACTGTTTATTGATAAGCGGAGAGTGACGAAAAAAATAAAGGTAGGTTTTTTGAAAAAAACATAAATTTTATTTGGAGATGAATGTAAATCTTGATAAGTTAACATAGTCGATAAATGATTCTCGGATTTGGCGATTTGTGGCAAGTATGCGAAATTTTGGAAGAATGACGGCGGCAGACTCACAGCAAAGAATCCAATTATCGGCTGGTTTTATTACCTTCCGGCGTCGGCCGCGGAGAATGCCGGGAGGATAGCAAATTTTTAAATTTATCGTGGAGAAGGATGTTTAAAAATGGTTACTTAACGCTTTCGGGGAAATAAGCACGGCCGAAGTTACCCCCGGCCGCAGAAGGCGATAAATCATCTCCGATTGGGGTCTGATATGATTTATCACGACAAAAATAATAAAATTTTTGTTGAAAAAATTATGGAAATATCCATGAAAACAAGAGCTTTTATTCTTGGTCTTATACTGCTTGCAGTAGCAGGGATTCAGGCAAATGCGGAATGCACAAACGGCACAACACAAAAAACGGTAAACATGACCATCAATAACTGTATTTACGCAGTTGAGTTCTGTGTTTATTGCAACAACAACGGCGGCCCAAGGCCAAGCGAAGTGATAGTAATGGGAGCGGATAAATTAGGAAGCTCTCACCAAACCTGGAACTTCCAGCAAGTTCTTAATGAGATTACATCTCAAGCTACAAGCTATGAATTTTTAAGCAGCATTTTATGTAACGGTATCAGCATTCCTCCTTGCCCAACGGAATCTGAGACCCTTTCAATAACAAAAAGCCTTTGCTGGCAGATAACAAAGGTATCCTACTTCGGGGTTGATCATATTCTCTACAAACCAAGTACTGACTGCTCTTCAGAAGCCAAGTGCGTTGAGACATTTACCTACTGCTTCAACACACAAGATGGAACATATTTAAAAATACCAAAGACAGCCACGCTTGTCGGGCCTCCGTTAGATGCTAATTGCTCGAAAGAAGCACAAGATGCTACTCCGCCAGACGAGTACAACAAGCCGGGTACTTGTTTTCATGTTGATTGTAACTAGTAAGTTATAAATTGGATTACACCGTGGCTTTTTGCCATCGGTGTAATCCAATTTGTTATCGGGTATTATCCATATTGAAGGAAGAAAGGTATGAAAAAAGTAATATTACTGATTTTGGCGATGTCAGCAATTTTTCAATCGGCTTACTCGCACAATTTCGAAATCACACCTTTGATTATTAATCTCAAAGGAGTGGTGGCGAAGGGTGACACGGTGGTTGCGTTCGGTGATTACGGCTCGATGATGATCAGCAAGGACGTCGGAAAAAGCTGGGCGCAGTTCAGAGCGTTCGATAAGGGAGTGATCACCGCTATGTTCCTGACAGACGGGAAAATGACCGCTATCAACGACAGGGGCGAGGTGAGCGTATCCGTAAATTCAGGACGCAGCTGGGAGAAAAAAGCAAATATTAACGATTCCGTGCTTGCTGCAATAAATTATCCGGGTGGATATTTCGTAAGGTCCAGGAATAAATTAATATCGCTTTCACAGGATTTCGTAAAAAAAGCGGATTTCCCCTTATACTCGAAAGTACTTTATCCTCCATGGACGTACGACAGGTTGTATTCATACAGAAAATCCATGACATATTTTAAAAATAATCTTGTGGTCGAAGCAGATTCATCGGTGTTCATCCGATTTGACAACAACCTGAACCCGGTCGATACTCTGTCTCTTGTGAAGCAGGGCTTTTACAGCGGGGATAATGCATATGTCCAGGGAGGATCGTCATTAGGAGCTGATTCGCTTTATTTTTATGCTAAAGTTACTTACAGAGCCAGCACAGGCGGCAACAGCAAATTAATCACAATAAGAACAGAAGACTTCAAATCATATGAAATCTGGCCGCTGAATATCGATCCTAACAATTACTATGCACTTGAAATTGAGACAAAAATAATAGACAATAAATTCTACTCAATAAATGCTTTTGCCAAATATTTAGTTGACACAACAAAAATAAACGACTACCGTGTGGAAGTCGGAATGAATGATTTTACAGTAGTTAACAACAAGCAGATAGTGGTTGGCCAGTCGAAATTCATCGAGGTGATAGATCTGAAGGACAGTTCGCTTAATGTGGTTTCAAATTTCTGGCAATACTGCCCCCCCTACTATGCTCCGGTGCAAATCGGCGACAGTTCGTTTCTGTTTTTCTCGGGCAATCGGTATGACACATTTGACTCATTTTACTTGACGGATGACAACGGTGTAACGTTCAAGCCTGTGGCTGAAAGAAATAATTGCCAATATGAATACAATCATTCATATTTGAATTACAAATTCAGGTTTACATACTATGACGATAAAGAAAAAAAGTTCTATTTCGGCGGATTTAATCCCCATAAAGGAACACAGGGATGGCTGCTTACCTCAGATGACAATTGCAGGACTTACAATGCAAAGATGATGGAAGGATACCATTTCGCGGAATCATTAGGGTACCCTTATTTTTCTAACGCTCGCAACAGGTCAAACATATGCAGAAATGGCGGCACTTGGATATTTGCTCATGGTACAGGCAAAATGCAGTATTCCGACCAATACCTTACGGCTATTTTTACATTCAATGATAGCTTTGAGAAAATAAGTTATTTCCAGGCAAAAGATATGGCCGTGGATTATGTTAACTCGAAGGACACGAATACATTTTTTGTGCATTGCGCTAACACGATCGACAGCACGAGCGAAATCAGATACACGAGCGATAAAGGCCAGAACTGGAAGATAATTAAAAAATACCCTATTTCTGAAACAAGCGACCAATATCACGAGTTTACGCATAACGGCAGGAAACTTTTTGCAATAATTAATTTTGATACGAGAAAATCTCCTGATACGGTAGTTGTTTATCTTGACGTAATCGATCTGGACAGCCACAAGTATGACCGGATAGCGAGCTGGACATACAAAATTGATTATTGTAATAATGGCATGACGTTTGGTTATGATAGTTCAGTCGCCATTGTTTTAGTGAAAGACACGTTGTTTTATATAACAGATCTATATGACAAAAGCAAATGGCGTTATCAGATCGTTCCGAACAAAGGCCTGCAGGTGTACTCGATTAACAAAATCGGGGATAGAATAATGGCTAAATGTTTAGATT
>CAZIHB010000052.1:0-9474 GCA_964538535.1 uncultured Hyphomicrobiales bacterium
TAGGCGAAATAGCTTTTATATAGCGGCAGGCTCATCCCGTCATCTGATTTCGTCTTCACATTGACGAATATCCTGCAGTTGGTTTCAGACTGGCTGATCTTGCTTCCTTCGCTGCTCACGAACATTTTGTGCTTTATGCTCGTCGAGAGGCTGACGTCGCCGTCATATAGCCATGCGATCCCGTCGAATTTGGCCGAGAGCCTTTCAAGAATTTTTTTCCATGCTGCAACGTCGAGCGTGAATGACTTTTTCGATTCGAAGTAGCTACCCGGTTTCTCGTTCGAAAAGTCCGCGGAAGTATCTTCTTCCGCAACTTTTACTGCCTGGTTGGTCACGGCTTTCTCGTACCTCTCCACTGCTGATTTATAGAGCTTGTCGGTGGCAAACCAAATGGCGTTGCGAGTGGCGGCCTCGTTGTCCTCGAGCGGAAGATCGATGGACCCGAGCCCGGTTGAGAAGGAAAAAGGATTTCCCCTGATAATATGCGTGTTGTCGAATTTATAACTGCCGACACGAATGTCCACATCCAGAATTTTTCTCTTATCAGAGTCACAGGACTTAATCTTTCCGAATGAAGCCGAGATTGCATTTGTCTCGAGCCCGGTGATAGTATAAGATAGAAAGTAGGGTGGCACCTGTTTGTCCTTCAGGCCGTCCATTGTCCGCTTAATTTCCAGGTCGGCATATTTCATGTCTGCCGGCTCTTGAGCATGGGCTGCAAAAGTGGCCGCAATCAGGGCAAAAATTGCAAGAAACGGGAATTTTCTCATAGCCAATCCTTATTTTGAACACAATAAAAAGAAACCGCTCAAACGAGCGGCTTCAAAATAATTAAACGCATGTATTAAAACAATATTGAAGTGAAATTATTTGGGCTGGCAAACTTCCATCAGCACGCCGTTGGTTGATTTCGGGTGCATAAATGCCACGAGCATATCATGAGCGCCGTCTTTCGGTGTTTCGTTCAGCAGCTTGATGCCGTCTGCTTTCAGGCGGTCCAGATCGCCCTGAATGTTGTCCGAAGAGAAAGCTATATGCTGCACGCCTTCGCCCCTTTTCTCAATATGTTTTGCTATCGGAGATTCAGGATCAGTCGGTGCAGTGAGTTCGATCAGCACTTCGCCGACTTTGAATGATGCCACGTGCACTTTCTGGCTCTCAACTGTCTCGCGGTGCACGTTTTCGAAATTGAATATTTTCTTGAAGAGCTCGACGCTTGCATCGATATCTTTTACTGCAATGCCTATGTGATTAATTGCGTTTAACATGGTATTACCATATATTGTTTATAAAACAGGAGCTTATCCCCTATTATTTCTATTTTCCAATACATCTTCCACTTCCTTAAGGTCGGCCGGCGAGTTCACGCCATGTATCTCGTCGTAGCCGGCACCGTTGAATGCCGCCACTTTGGCTCTCTCCGAGGCAAGGATCGAGATAATATCCGTCAGGTAGTACTCTCCCTGGGCATTGTTGTTGCTCACCTTTGAGAGTGCTTCAAAAAGCATTTTTCTTGAAACCAGGTAAACACCGCTATTGATCTCTTTTATTTTCTTAGTTTCCTCGTCAGCATCCTTTTCTTCGGTGATGCGCAGAAAATCTCCCTCGCCTGAGCGGACAATCCTGCCATACCCCCTCGGGTTCGGTGCCATTGTAGAGAGCACCGTCAGATCGGCGGCAGTCGCCGCGTGCATTTTCAGGAAGTTCTGAAGAGTTTTCGTGCTCAGCAGCGGCACGTCACCGGCAAGAATCAGCACGAGCCCGTCAAAATTGCTCAATGCCTCGCGAGCCTGCTCCACGGCGTGGCCCGTGCCAAGCTGACTATCCTGGCTGACAAACTCTACACCGTCATAACCATCTTCCTCGAGCCGCGAGATCACTTTTTCTTTGTGGTGGCCCACGATAAGCACGTTTCGCGCGGCACCCAGTGCGGATGAAGCGTCGAGCACATGCTCGATCAGCGGCTTTCCTTTCAGCTCGGCAAGCACTTTCGGCAATTCCGGATTGTTCATCCTCTTTCCGAGGCCGGCCGCAAGTATAATTATAGCAAGTTCGTTAACAGATCCAGTTTTATCCAACTTCATGCCCTGCCGTCACTGAATTATGCGTCTCCACAATGTCGTTGTTCTCATCAACAAGCACTACCTTAGGCTTGTGCCCTGCCAGCTCGGATTCGTCAAAATTGGCGTAGGTGATGATGATTATCCTGTCGCCGGGGTGGCCTTTTCTTGCTGCCGCGCCATTCAGGCAGATAACTCTCGAACCGCGGTCACCGGGAATGACGTAAGTCTCGAACCGCTCGCCATTATTAATGTTTACGACAGAAACCTTCTCGTACTCGAGTATATCCGCCGCTTCCATCAGTTCCCTGTCTATTGTCAGGCTGCCCTCGTAGTTCAATTCGGCCTGAGTTATCTTTGCCCGGTGTATTTTAGATTTAAACAAAAATCTCTGCATTATAATCTTTCTCCTATTGAGAAAAATTCTACTTCTACTATATAGAAGTGCAAATTATGGAGAAATAGCTTTATACACAAAAACATTATGATAAACTAATCCAAATAAGTACCTTATCCATATAGACATTTTCCACGGTTTTCAAAAATCGCACAGCCCGGATCATATTAATTTGACTATCCCCAAAAATGCTTATTTTTGTAATTGTTTCATTTTTTTGAGGGATACTTTGAGGCTTCGGGCATACGTAATTTTCTTTCTGTTAGCTGTTTCCTGTCTTTCGGCACAGGAGCTGAAACTTGTCGGCTCAGCTGATTTCAGGTCCGATGTTTTCAGTTCGGCGATCACCGAGAAAGTTGAATTTGTCTTCAATGGCTCCAGAACACCATCAGAAGTGCAGGCATTAAACCTGTCGGAGACCGTGGACCGAATCGCAGCCGGCATAGCTGACGACAGCAAGAATCGCATGGTTATCGAGATTGTTGATGAATCGTCCAATCATTTCGTATGCGGCTACGGTGATTTCAATCAAAAATCAGCAAGGATCACACCCTATATTATTATGCCGAAGAGAACGGCTAAATATGGTGACACTCTGAAAATCTCCGACGACATGATCAAAGGAAATGCTGATGCTATCGGGAAAGCGCTCGAAGTGCCGGTAATAAAAAGAATCCATCTGCAGGTGGATAAGCGCGGTGCCGAAGCGTACTTCAAAAAGAGGAGATCGATTATATTTCCGATGGATAAAGCCACATCGAGATGGATCACGGGGGCAACCCTGCTTAATATATATATTTTGAAATAGTTATCTTATTTAACAAGAGAATAGTCATGAAGAAAATCGTTGAATGCGTTCCTAATTTTTCGGAAGGAAGAAACAAAGAGGTTATTTCTGCAATTGCTGATGCTATCAGGGAAACACCCGGAGTAACCCTCCTCGATGTCGATCCGGGTGCATCAACCAACAGGACGGTATATACATTCGTGGGCACTCCCGAGGCTGTTGTGGAGGGAGCTGTCAATTCTGCAAGGGCAGCGCGCAAACTTATCGACATGCGCAGGCATAAAGGCGAGCACCCCAGAATGGGCGCGATGGATGTCTGCCCCTTCGTGCCGGTGGCCAACGTGACGATGGAAGAATGCGCCGATTGCGCCCGGGAATTTGCCCGCCGCGCCGCGGAAGAATTGCACCTGCCATTCTATCTTTATGAAGAAGCGCAAACTGTTGAATATCGCAAGCACCTGCCGCAAATCCGGGAAGGTGAATACGAGGGGATGGCCAAGAAGATTATTAAACCAGAGTGGAAGCCCGACTTCGGCCCCGCCGAATTTGTCCCGGAATGGGGCGCTACTGTGACAGGTGCAAGGAAATTCCTCGTGGCATATAACGTAAACATCCTCGGCACGAGCAATCAGGCTCACAGGATCGCTCTTGACCTGCGCGAGGCAGGCAGGGGCCCCGAGCAGCCGGGCAAGCTAAAAGAAGTCAAAGGCATGGGATGGTTCGTTGACGAGTACAACATGGCCCAGGTGACCATGAACCTGACGGACTACAAAGTTACTCCGCCGCATGTAGCTTTCGAGGAAGTTAAAGCTCTTGCCGCACAGCTGAATATAGCCACGGCCGGCACAGAGCTTGTCGGGCTCGTGCCCCTGGAAGCCATGCTCATGGCTGCAGATTATTACATGAATAAGGAAAACCTTTTCTTGCTTGACGAGGACCAAAAAATCAAGCTTGTTATTGACAGGCTTGGGCTGAATTCAGTATCTAAATTTGACCCCAAAAAGAGAATCATAGAATATATGGTGAAAGAAGAGCGCGATGAACCTCTCGCCGACTCCACAGTCAGAAGTTTCATCGAGCAGGTAGCCGCGCGCACTTCAGCCCCCGGCGGCGGCTCGGCCTCGGCTGCTATCGCCGCCATAGGCGCGGGGCTCGGGGCCATGGTGTCGCAATTGACTTACGGCGTGCGCAAGTTCGAGCATCTCGATGCCGAGATGCGAAGGATCATTCCTCCGCTCTGGCATGCTTCGATGAATCTTATCCCAATGATCGATGCTGATACGAACGCTTTCAATGATTATATGGAAGCTCTGCGTATGCCTAAGAACACTGATGAAGAAAAAGCAATCCGCTCGGCCAAGATGCAGGACGGCCTGAAAAAAGCCATTGAAATCCCGCTCACAACGATGCGCCATGGCGACAGCGCGTGGGACATGATGGTTGAATGCGCTAAATATGGCAATATCGCCTCGAAGTCCGACGTTGAAGTTGGCGCCAGGGCTCTCGAAGTCGGTATCTGGGGCGCTTATAAGAACGTGATGATCAACATGCCCGGCATCAAGGATGAAGAATTCAAGAAGGCCAAGGTTGCCGAGGCAGAGGGCATGATGCTGCGCGCAAAAGCAAAATGCGACGAGGTGCTTTCAGTGCTCGAGGGCAGGCCGGCAAAATAACAAATTTGCGGGCGTGGAATTTTTATCTGAAAAAGCCCCGAAATTGATTGCATTTCGGGGCTTATCTTTAGTTTATCCGGCAAGATCATGCCGCTAATTAATCAAAGCTCTCACTCCGAGCTGATGCACCAGCCTGCCGCCGGCGTGAGCCGTGTTGGAAAGCAGAAGGCAGCCGATGCAGCACAGCGCGAGGAACACGACCATCGCTATTTGCATATCGCGGGGCTTGAGCTCTTTTTTCAGCAGTTTCGGCAGGTAAAGCAAGCCGGCATAAATCACCGTCAGTGCCGTGAACATGTTTCTCGTGGCCTCGCCAAGCAGGTTGTGCTCGGTGAGCATCTTCGTTATCTGTTCGTTTCTGTCCACGAGCAAAGCCGCTGATTCGCCCGTCATCACGGATATATAGGCACCGATTGTGCCCATGACTAATAAAATCAACGCCACGTGATAGTAGCAATTTGCCTTGCTTTTGAATATCAGGGCAAGCACAATCATGAACGGCGCCACAAGCAATAGCGCCACAGGAAAATGAATAATTAAAGGATGAAACCCTTCCCAAGTCGGTACAGGTGGAAAATTGAACATCAAAGCTATCCTTAATTTATTTTCGAATACTCGGATTTCGGCACAAAGCAAACCGGGCACTTGGCAAAATCTATAACTTTTACTGTGTTGCCGCACACTTTGCAGACATAGAAGTCCATTTTGCCACCCTTCATCTTCGCGAGGCCGTCAAGTGCCTCCTGATAAAGCTTTGCATGAGCAGCTTCCACGATTTTGGCTTGGGTGAAAGTCCTTATGGCCGCTACGTTCTGTTCAGCTTTGGCTGCATCGATAAACCCCGGATACATCGTGACGCTCTCGTCGGTTTCACCCTTGATCGCGGCCTCGAGATTCTCTTTAGTCGATTTTATTTCAGGCGTTTTGACGTCGGCCTTGGGGGTGCCGCCCATCTTGGTAATTACGTCGGCATGGTTGCCGGCATGAATTTTCTCGGCAGAAGCCGCTGCACGGAAAAGGCTTGCTACCTTCGTGTAGCCTTCTTCATCCGCCTTTTTGGCAAATGCTTCGTACTTCGCCTGAGCATTGCTCTCACCATCGAAAGCGGTCTGCAGATTATCGAGAGTTTTACCTTGAGACGCTGCCCCGGGTGCTTTTTCGGGTTTCGGCTCTTCTTTTTTCCCGCATGAAACAAGAAGGATAGAAGCAAAGAGAAGAATTGCAGCAAGAGAAACACATGATGCATTTACAACGTTCTTCATATCAAGTCTCCGAAAAATGAAACAATCGACTGAATATGGAATATAATATATATCATCGGTTAAAGCAAGCTCAATTGTGCTTATATGGTATAGTATAGTTAAAATAATAATTCAAAATTTCGGCGAAAGCAAATTATTCACTATATTGTGACGGATTTTATTAATTGAGGAAAAAAATGATGGATTGCCGGAAGGAAACAAACAAAGTTGACTGCAACTGCTCGAAAGAATCATGCCCCCGCAAGGGATTCTGCTGCGAATGTATTGCTAACCACAGGAAAAAAAGACAATTGCCGGCCTGCTTTTTTCCTGCCGAAGCTGAAATAACGTTCGACCGCTCCGTCGAGCATTTTGCAAGGCTCGTGGCGGAGGGAAAAATATAATTTTTTGAGACGTGCAGAATATTATTTTTTTTTATTGCCTGAATGATTATCTTTAACCATAAAAATTACTGACTTTTTTAGTTTTTTTTCTCGAGGATATCGTATGGCATCTCAGCTGTATTTTGCTGTTGCCCGCTTAGGGGCCGACGGAAATTATCATGCCTCAGGGTCTTTGCTTTTCGGAAGCTTACACGCATTTCATTTCCCGGCGGCCTGCTGATTTATTTTTTCGGCCGGTGGCATGGCCCGCATACTCTCTTTTATTTCGATATATTGATGATAATATAGCACTTATTTTATCAGTCATAAAGCTTGCCGTTTTTCGATTGATTTATGTATCATTGACAGCTAATCAGTTATTGAATATTATCAGGTAATCCTATGATAGGCCTTTTTGATTTCTGGGGTAAAACACTGAAAATGGGCAGCGACAAATTGTCGAAGCCGCTAATACATCATCTTGTTGACACTTATCATTGCGCCTGCCGTCTGTGGGATTGCAATATCAACACTTCCGTGAAGCTTCGTTTTTCACATACTTTCAAAATGGATGAAGCCGGTGTTAAATCATTTGCCGCGTTTCTCATCATGCTTCACGATATCGGCAAGCTTTCGCCGTGCTTCCAACACAAAATGGGCGGCTATTTTAATCAGGATTTAGAGGATAATAATTTTTCCCCTGGTATTGAATCCAATCATAATACGGTTTCAGGGCTAATTATTAATACCTGGCTTGATGAAAAAGCCAAGCCGGATATGAATTGGCACAAGCTTATCGCCTCTGTTATAGCTTCTCATCACGGTATGATAGTAACCAAGCCTGAATTTATGAATAGTGCCATCAGGGGATGCTGCAACTGGATAAAAGTGCAGAACTGCATGATAAACCTGCTCGAAAATTTCTATAAACCGCAGTTTCCGGATAAAATTGACACGGGTGCACTTCCTGAAATCCTGCCGGTGTTCCTGGGCTGGCTTACAACTTCCGACTGGATTGCATCCGATAACGATTTCTTCTTTAAAAACACCGAAATCGATAATCTTGGCATTTACGATGAATTCAGCCGCCTGCAGGCCGAGCAAGCCCTGCACTGCCTCGGCTTCAATTTGAATTCATCGATTGAATGCTGCGATTTTCAAAAGATATTCAGCGGCAAAGCACCTCGCAAAATTCAGGAAGCCGTCGAGAGCCTTGACGTTTCAGCTCCATCACTCACAATTATTGAGGCCCCCACGGGCGAGGGAAAAACCGAGGCTGCCCTGCTTCTGGCTGCGCGCAGACAAAAGCAAGCCGGTGGAAACGGCATTTACATGGCTATGCCCACACAGGCCTGCAGCAATGCCATGTTCACAAGATTCAGCAATTTCATCTCTAACGCGGCTCCGGACGACAACCCATCCAACCTCAGGTTGATTCACGGGTTTGCCGAGTTCAACAGCCACCAGAGGTTATTGCTTGATAACTACTCGAAATCAATCGGCTGGGAAGAGAAAGTGAATGGAAACAAAGAACCTGAAACCGTGAACATCATGATGGCCGACTGGTTCCTGCCCAAGAAGCGCTCCCTGCTTGCCCCGTTCGGTGTCGGCACGGTCGATCAGGCCTTTCTCGGAGTGCTTAACACGCGCCACTTCTATATGCGGCTCTTCGGCCTGGCAGGCAAAACCGTGATCTTCGATGAAGTGCACGCCTATGATTCGCTCCAGGTGATGGAGCTCGAGCGGCTGATTCAATGGCTTAAGGTGATGCAATCCTCAGTCATCATTCTTTCTGCCACTCTTCCGCTCGACCTCAGGAAGCGAATTTCAAAAGCATGGAATTCCGGGTATGAATCAGGTAACCAATCCTATCCCCTCATCACGCACGTCCTTCCGGAAAGAATCAACGAATTTCCGCCGGATGCATCTGAAATGATCAGAGTGGAATCCAGGCCGCCGATAAAGATTAATTTGATCTATTCAGGCGGCGAAGAAGCAGCCGATACCGAAATCTGCAGGCGCATCGTCGATCTTGCCAGAGGGGGTGCCCGGGTTGTATATATTGTAAATACTGTGAATCGAAGCCAGAACATATACTCCGAAATAATAAAACTTATCAGCGAGAATGGCAGTTTTAGCACGAATGACGTTATCCTGCTGCATTCACGATTCATGCTGAAGGACAGGAAAAGAATTGAAGATCGGGTGCTCAGTACTTTCGGAAAAGGTTCTGACGGAAATTCCGGCAAAATACTCATATCCACACAGATAGTCGAACAGAGCCTCGACATTGATTTCGACGCTATGTACTCCGACATCGCCCCGATAGACCTGCTCATACAGCGGGCAGGCAGGCTGCACCGCCACTCGGAAAGAAGAAGGCCGGAGATTGCCGAAAATCCGGAACTGAATATAATTCTGCCTTCCAACGAAAAAGCGGAGTCGCTTGATTTCACGGGGCTGGCTTTTGTCTATGACAAGCTGATAACCGCCCGCTCTTACCTGACCCTGAAACAATATGATAAATGGTGCTTCCCCGGGCAGTACCGAGAGTTGATTGAAGCAGTTTATTCAAAAAGCGACTTTTCAAATGAACAGGATGAATATGCCTGCACGCTAAGGGATTTTTTAAATATTAGAAACAAAAACAATCAAAACGCGAACAATGAAGCAATAAACAACACAATTCTCCCGCCCGCCCAATTTGATGAGACATTTGTCTTCAGAGAATTTGTGCTTCACGAAGATGAATGCGTGAACAACTCGCTGCGTGCGCGCACTCGAATGGGCAAACCCTCCCGCTCCCTCTCGCTCTTTTTCAGACGCGGCGGGCAGCTTTTCGTGGATCCGGAATTCGGCCAGCCTCTTGATTCAATTCAAGAACAGGATTACAAGGCTGTATTCTTCGAAAATTATTTGAATATTTCTGAGGA
>CAZIHB010000053.1:0-9464 GCA_964538535.1 uncultured Hyphomicrobiales bacterium
GCGGGCCCGGGGGACGGGTATTACGTCGGCAGCCTTGTCAACAATCCGAATCCTTTCCGCGGAGCGACAACGATCAGATTCAGGCATAATATATCTCCGCCGTTCACGGCCGAGGCCAGGATTTATAACACCGCGGGGAACCTTGTCAGGACGCTTTCCTCGAGATTCACAACAGTTTACGTTTCGGAATTCACGTGGGATGGCGCGGACGAAAGCGGGGCCGAACTGCCCTCGGGTGCATATTATTACAGCGTGACGGTGCACGGGGACAATGGCACTAAAACATCCGACAAGGCCGGAGCCGGAGTGCTGATAAAGTAGAAATCTTTATTTTTTCGGGATTTGAAAAGGAAAAATTAGAGAAATTGAGTAAAAAGAATTAAATTAATATTTTGTATCCGGTTGAACCGGCCTGCAAGTCAGGGTAAATTATAATAGAATTGGTATTGTTTTTGCAATGGAAATATAGAGATTTATTAATTATAAAGATAATTGAGGAGAAACTTGATGAAACTGATGCGCAAAACTGCTCTGCTTGGCTTTGTGGCAGTATTATCGCTGATTGGAGTTGGAAAAGCTAACGCGCAGGCAGGCGGGTCGTCAGTGCCTTTTCTGCTTATTTCCCCCGATGCCAGGGCGAGCGGCATGGGAGAGACCGGCACGGCAGTAGCCGACGATATAAACTCGATATACTGGAATCCCGGCGGGCTCGGTTTTCTTGATTATTTCAAGAATGCCGACGGCGAAACGGACCCAAGCCTTCCCTACAGGCAGGTAGCTCTTTCATTCTCGCCCTGGCTGCCGCAATTCAACGCCGATCTTTTCTATAGCTATGGCACGATCGGACAACACTTTGACGCGATTGACGGCACCGTGGCATTGAACTTTATATTTATGAATCTCGGCGAGTTCACTCGCACATTGGAAAGCGGCGACGTGCTGGGCAAATTTATCTCTAACGAGTTCAGCTTTGGCATTTCGTACGGCACCATGGTTGCTCCCGATCTCGGTGTCGGTTTCCAGCTCAGGTATATTCAGTCGAACCTTACCCCGACTTCAGTAGGCCAGCAGGATGCCGGTACGGGAATCAGTGCCGGATTCGACCTCGGCGTGCTCTGGAAACCCAAAAACCTGCCTTACCTGAAAGATTATGTCAACCTTGGGCTGAATCTTCAGAACGTGGGGCCGAAGATGACATATATCAATGAATCGGACCCGCTGCCGACCAATCTCAGGCTCGGCACGGCAGTGAAACTCGTCAAGGACGAGTACAACGACCTGAAGCTGGCTTGCGACGTCTCGAAGCTGCTTGTGAAGCGCGACGTGATACGCGACTCCTCCGGCAAAGTGACGAAGTCGGATTCCGATCCTCTGCCGCTCTCACTCGTGACCGGATGGCAGAATGCGGGTGCCGAATTTTCCGTCGGAATGGAGTATTGGTACGATAATGTCGTGGCGCTTCGCGCGGGCTACTTCACCGAGCCTTCAAGCCTTGGCGACCGCAAGTTCTGGAATTTCGGGGCAGGAGTGCGCTATGACATATTCAAGCTTGACTTCAGCTTTATCAACACCGTGGAAGCTAACCACCCTCTCGCGAACACGATGAGGTTCTCCTTCCTTGTTGACTGGAAATAGTTTTTATTAAAACCTGAATCCTATTGATTATTCAATAGCCGGCCGTGTTCTGCCTCGCTGAGGAAATGAATGGCCGGCTTTTTTTTGGGCTGTTGCCTGAAAATTCTCCACGGCACAGGCAAAAAAAAATCCCCGGCGTGATGCCGGGGATTTTTGCATTTCATGGAGAGGCTTATTAAAAATCAACGTGAGTGAGCCAGCCGAATTTATCTTCGATCTCGCCGTACTGAATCCCTGTGATCGTGTCATAGAATTTCTGTGCCAGCGGGCCGATTTTGCCGTTATTGATAACCATCTCGTTGTCCTTGTACTGAAGCATGCCGACAGGCGAGATAACGGCAGCCGTGCCGGTGCCGAAGACTTCCTGGAGCTTGCCGCGCTTGTGAGCCTCGATGACCTCGTCGATGGATATTCTGCGCTCGCTGACTTTCATGCCCCAGTCGCGGGCTATGTGAAGTACAGAATCCCTTGTGACGCCGGCAAGGATCGAGCCCTGATCGAGCGACGGGGTGATAATCTCGTTGTCAATAACGAACATGATGTTCATTGCGCCAACCTCGTCAACGAAGTCTCTCGTGACGCCGTCAAGCCAGAGCACCTGCGAGAATCCTCTTTCCTTTGCAACCTTGCCGGCATAGAGTGAAGCTGCATAGTTGGCAGCAGTCTTGGCCGAGCCGAGGCCGCCGCGCACGGCGCGGACATATTCGCTTGAAACGAGAATCTTCACCGGATTCAAACCTTCGGCATAGTACGAAGCAACGGGCGAAGTCATGATAATAAGCTTGTAGTCCGGCGAGGCGTGAACGCCGAGGAAGTTGGAGGAACCGAAAGCAACGGGGCGAATGTAGAGAGAGTGGCCGCGTTTCTTGGGTATCCACTGGTTGTCAACGGCGACGAGCTGCTTTGTAGCCTCGATCATGTGCTGGACGTCATAAGGAGGAATGCAGACGAGCTCGCCCGAGTGGTTCAGCCTTCTGGCATTCATTTCCGGCCTGAAGATGTTAGCGCCGCCGCGAGCGTCGCGGAAGGCCTTCAAACCTTCGAAAATTGACTGGCCATAGTGCAGAGTGCAGAGAGTGGGCTCCATCTGCATCGGGCCGTAAGGTACTATCTCGCCATTGTTCCACTTGCCGCTCGTGTAGTCTGAAACAAACATGTGGTCCGAAAAATATACGCCAAAACCGAGCTTATCCCAGTCGATCGTGTTGATTCTTGTCTGCTGAGTTCTTGTAATATTGATATTAGCCATAACATATCCTTTTATTTGTCATTTATGGGCCGCAAGCCATTAATAATCCTTTGGCCCTTAGTGAAA
The DNA here is from genome assembly GCA_964538535.1 of uncultured Hyphomicrobiales bacterium. Classification (GTDB taxonomy): domain Bacteria; phylum Bacteroidota; class Ignavibacteria; order Kapaibacteriales; family UBA2268; genus CAZIHB01. Next base: position 2,951 of record CAZIHB010000053.1, read on the forward strand.
CCGTTTATATAAGAACAAATTAGAATTCGTAGGAAGTATCGATATCGCGGGGAACATCCTTGAGCAAATCGACAGCTTTCTTAATTTCATCCGTCACGACGGCATATTTAGCGAGTATTTCACCCGCACCTTTATAATTGCCTTCTGCCTCAACCGTCAAGACTAATTTAGCAAGTTCTGCAACTTTATCAAAGAAAATTGATTCGTTCACAGCGTACTTGCCGTCTTTTGTCATTGTGACAGCGCCCGCGCCGCGCAGGAAATTGAACTGAATCAGGTTTGCCTTGGCATGAGCCGATTCGGTGCCGAATCTGACCGATCTGAACAGGCCTGCAAGATAGGTGATCATGCAGTTCTTGATATAGGCCGCGTCAAGCTCCTTCATGTCGGCAAGGTGTTTGTGATTGAGCATGCTGAGTATGTCGGCCTTTGTTTCTTCAATAGCGGAGTATTTTTCTTTCAGCGCGGTGCGCACTTCCAGCTTGTCGTTGCCGAAGACGTAGCCGCGGCCGAGCGTGTGCGAAACCTCGTGGAGAGTGACGAAACCGATGAAGGCCTTCTTGTCGATATATTTCATCATGCCGGGCTCGAGCACTTTCCGGGCTATCGGCACGAGTGTCTTGTCGAATTTTGCTTCCATCATATTCTTATACATCGAGTTCTTCCCACCCTTAGCTTCTCTGACCTTCGGGTCATTCGGCAGTGAGGCGGCGATCGTCTTGGTGCCTTTCTGGCAGTCGCCGCCGAAATAAACCACGTTGACGATGTTCAGCTGGCTCTGATCGCTGACGTTCCTGCGTATATATTTTTTATCATAGGGCAGGCGAGCCTCGAAGTCTGCAATATGCTTTCTGAACATTTCGAGCTCTTTCGTGCCTTCGATATCCTTAACCATGATAACAGCTTCAAATGCGCTCTTATAGCCGAACAGCCTGTCCTGATAGTTCTCGATAGGGCCGATAACGAGGTCCACATCGCTGTTCTTTATGTCCATCCATGCCATGTCGCTGCTGAAATAGTCGCCCGTGCGGAAGGATTGCGCCCTCGAGACAAGGTAGTTTTTCAGGCCGGGGTCGTCAGCGTACTGCGCGGCCTCCTCGAGCTTCGCCGCGAGCTTTTCAAGATCGGGATAGGCCTTATAGTAAGGCACTGCCGCGAGCTTGCCGCCTTCGCGCCTGATGACGGTGTATTGGCTCATGAAAGATTCCTTGTCGGCCGGGTTGGCAGCAAGGTGCTTTTCGAACTCTTCCCTCGTCATGTCGAGGGGATAATATCCGGCCACGGCAGGGCATTCCTGCGGGCCTTTTCCCACGAAGCGCTCGTTGCCGTAGATCACGTCGTAGGGGCCGTAATTGATATTAACATAGTCGAGAAGCGTCTTGGCTTCGGGTGTGTTGATTCTGAGCAGGGAGTCGCGCGTTGGAATTGCATCGGGAGCGCATTGCTGCCAGAATATCTCGTCGGCAATGTGCCCTGCCTCGCAAAGCTTTTTGACGAGGGTGCGCTGGCGATCGGTAAGGTGCGACATATCTGCCTTGATAAGCACGGGAGCATAGGCTTTCAGCCTCTCTTTCACTTGCGTGAGGTTTGGGGCATCCTGCTTCAGGCTGCTGTTTTTCTTGTTGCATGAAGTCATAAGAAGCATCGCGAAAAAGAGAATTAAACAAGTAGTCCTTTTCATATTTTACCTTTCAGATTATTGAAAATCCAATATTGATCAAATTACAATCAATTACAAATGCTTGCAAATAAAATCGGGGTGGCGGGCGTATCGAATTCGAAAAATTCGTGGCGGCAGGGTGTATTGCTTTGGTAACTTAATCGTCTTGGCCCATAAATAAGCATTTTTTTCTGATAATTATTAGGCGTATATTATAGTGCAACAAAGTGATTACGGGTGGTGAATGGAATCATCGGAAAAAAAGACAGGAAAAATCACGTCCAAGCCTGTGATTGCAGGTGCATTGCTCGTAATGGTGGCCAATGTCCTGATATTCATTTTTCTGGCTGACTTCATAAAGGAAAATGGCAAGGACCGGAGAAAGCTTGAGGTCAAGCACTACGTCAACTCGGTTCGTAACATAATCCTGCCGGTTGCCACGGCATATAAACGCGGGCAGCTGAGCAAAAAAGACGCCATCGATTCCATAAGGCACGTGCTCTACCTGCTGACCTATGAAGACCCGACTGAAAAGGGATACGTATTTTTTGGCGGCTATAACGGAATGCTCTACGTTCAGCCGTTCAACCCGGAGAATGAAAACCATAATTTAATGGACACTCAGGACCGCAAGGGGAAGTACTTTTACCGCGAAATCGTGAACACGGCCAAATCAGCGGCCGGCAGCGGCTACGTGGATTATATATACCTCAATCCATCAACCAGAAAGGAAGAAGAGAAAATTTCTTTCATCACGAATGTGCCCGAGATGGAGTGCTTTCTGGGGGCAGGCGTTTACATGAGCCAGCTCTACAGCGAGCAGAAGAGGATAGTCTGGACCTCGTCTTTGCTCACAGTGCTGCTGCTCGTGCTGTTCTTCATTCCCATCTACATGTCGCTGGGCAGGCTGAGGAAGCAGAATCTGCTGCTTGAGCAGGAGATTGAAGAAAAGAAGACAGCCAGGCATGAATCGGAAATCGACCGCCAGAGGCTGGCAATCGCGCTTGAATCTCTGCAGTACGGCCTGTGGGAATGGTATGACTTCAATACTGACCTGCTTCTGAGCCCTGAATATTACATGATGCTCGGGTATATGCCCGGGGAATTCAAACCTGATTTCGATACTATCAGGCGAATGGTGCATCCGGATGACCGGCCGGCATGGATGAAGTCCGTCAACGAGGTGATCGAAAATTCGGATTCTCCCTTCGAGATGGAATTTCGGATGAAGAAAAAGGACGGATCCTGGATATGGGTCTTGAATAAAGGCAAGGCCATCGAAAGGGACGCCACGGGCAAAGCAAAAAAAATAATCGGGCTGAATTCCGACATAACAAAACGTAAGGAATACGAGAAGTCCATCGCCGCGAGCGAGAAAAAAATGAGGATCACGCTGGAATCGATAGGCGATGCGGTCTTTGCAATAGACGTTGACGGCACAATCTCAAAGGTCAATCCCGAGGCCGTCAGGATTACAGGTGTGCCGGAGAGCGAGCTGATAGGCAATAATATAAATGATATGGTGAAGCTGAAAAACGAAGAAGAATCAAAAATATACATCGAAAATCTAAATCCGGAAGCCATGCCCGGGGGGGCCCGCGAAATTGCAGTAGTGTCAAGATCGGGCGAAGAACGGGACGTGTCGCTGAAAAGGACGCCCATAATCGATAATGAAGGAAATCTGTGGGGGTTCGTTTTCGTGCTGAGGGACATAACCGAGCAGAATATGATCGAAAACCGCCTCAGGCAGGCACAGAAGATGGAATTAATCGGGCAGCTGGCCGGAGGGGTGGCCCACGATTTCAATAACCTGCTGACGGGAATAATAGGCGCCAACGAGGTGCTGAGCGCCCTGCACGCCGATTCGGCGAGATCGATGAAGCTTATTAACATAATTAACAGCGCAGCTTATCGTGCTGCCGACCTGACAAAAAAGATGCTCACATTCTCGAGGAAGGGGAAAATACTCTCCACGCCCGTAGATGTGCACGTAGTGATAATGGAAACGATCGAATTGCTCGAACGCAGCATAGATAAAAGAATTGCGATCACATCCGATCTGGCGGCCGATGACTCGTTCGTCGTGGGCGATCCGACTCTGCTGCAGGGAATGTTTCTCAATATTGCACTAAACTCAAGAGATGCCATGCCCGAGGGAGGCAGTATCAAATTCCGATCACGCAACATGGTAATCAATGAAGAGTTCAAGCCGCTCGTCCAATTCAATATAATTCCCGGCCGATACCTGGAACTCAGCATAATTGATAACGGCATCGGTATGACGAAGGAAGTGATGGAAAGAATATTCGAACCGTTCTTCACGACGAAAATTGTCGGAAAGGGCACGGGGCTGGGGCTGTCTGCTGTTTATGGAGTTGTTAAGGATCACCATGGGGCGATAAATATCGACAGTGAGCCCGGCATGGGCACGGCATTCCAGATTTATCTGCCGCTGAGCGAATACGGCCCGCGAATGAATGAACGCGTTACTTATAACGATTTCGTCGGTTCCGGCTTGATCATGGTTGTCGATGACGAGTCGATCCTGAGGAGCATCGCCGAGGAGCAGCTAACAGAGATGGGATTCACGGTGATCCTTGCCGAGGACGGCCGGGAGGCCGTTGAAACCTACAGGAAAATGCACGGCGAGATAAAGGCAGTTATCCTCGACGTCGTGATGCCAAAGATGAACGGGGAGGAGGCCTTGAAAGAGATGCTCAAGATTAATCCTGCCGCGAGGGTTGCAATGGCATCCGGTTTCACGCGGGATGCAAGCCTGAAGAAGTACGTGGATGAGAAATCCGTGGCCTTCCTTCAGAAACCATTCCGCAGGGAGGAGCTGATTCGGGTGCTGAAGCAGCTCCTCAGCGAATAAGTGCATCGTGCCTGGTGCCGGCGCGGTTCGGGCTTCCTCACCGGAGATATTTCTTGCGGAGGTATCTCGCTGTGGATTCACTGATATTGAGGCTCAATGCCACTTCTTTCAGAGGCATCGACCTGTTGGCCTTGATATAACGCTCAGTGAAGCGATCGAGGCGGGAAATTTTCGGAATGTAGATATTTATCCCCTGAAGCTGTCTCAGCGCGCTGCAGACGGCTTCCTTTCCGCAGATAGCAGCGAGCAGCTGCAAATCGGGTGTCAGCTCGGATTCGAGTATCTCGGAATATGCATCCTTCATATCAGTGCCCTCCCGTGATGCTGTCGATGAATGAGGTGTTCGCGTGGCAGAGATAGTCAGTGACGATGAAGTCTATGTCGGTTAGAGTCTCCGCGTCCAGCAGCTCAAGCTTCCGGAGCTCTTTGATGAAGCATCTGAACGCCCTCGCGGCGAGGCTGATACGTTCGTCGGAATTGCCGGGTGCCATGGCTGCCCCGGGATAGTTCAGGCTGATTTGGATAGTTCCCGCCATGCCGGCAGCTCGATTGCCCGCTTTGTCTTTCATGTCTCACTTCTCCTTGATGTTGAAAATTGATGCCTTTGCTCCGGGAAAAAAATCATTTGATTCTGAAAGAAAAAATATTTATATTCTCTTGTGTATGATTTACATTATTTGATTTATTATTGGAAACAATATAGTGTAAATGATACACAAAAGTCAAGTATAATTTTTGCAGAATTTGAAAAAAAATTGGCGGCCGGTTTGAGGGAAGAAGTTAAAAAGATTGGCACCAGGCTGAAGCAAGTCAGGGAATTGCTCAAGGCGGACGGAGTGCCGCTGACGGCGGCATCGCTTGCCTCGAGGCTGGGGGTAAGCCGCGATTCCGTAACTAATTACGAGACGGGCCGGGCCGTCATGCCCGTGGATATTCTGCTGAAATTATACGAGCTGGGCATCAACCCTGTTTTCATGCTGACAGGCGATGGCAGCCTTCTTGCCGACAATCCTGCCGGGCGAAAGCTAAGCATGAACGGCGGCGAGTGCGGCCTGCTGCCCGGGCTCGGGCCTGAAGCAAGGGCTGAAATTGCCAATGCAAGGCACCGGGTGCTGAGGGCGGCGGCTGGCAGGATCGAGCGCGAGTAGAAAAAGTTCCGGCATGATTATGTTTATTATTTAACTTGGCATGGGCAGGCATGGAATCCTACAGGAAAAAGCTCAGGCAGATGACGGAGCGTGAGCTCTACGACTCCGCGAAAAGAATGCTCGTGCAGGAGGGCACGGGGAAAACGCATAACGGCAAAAGGTGCGATTGCGTTTACGATGAATGTGAAAGAAGAAATGCCGGAATATTTGCCGCGGCAGTAAGTGATGCATTAATTACAATAAGCAGTCTGGAGACGTTAATGAACGGTATGAAAGTTGTGGAATTGAAGAGGATCGACTACATGACCAACCACGAGCTGAGGGGCTTCCTGCAGTCAATAGGTGCTGCAAGGCGGGGGCATCCCCTCACAGGCGGTGGCGCGATGACGGCCACGCTCGAGGATATGCTCGGGGTGAGGGCCGACGCGATGATGCTCTGCAGGGTGGAGGGGCACTCCATGACGGATGCAAACATCCGGGACGGGGATATGCTCGTGGTGGATACTACTCCCGCTCCTGCCGACGGGGATATAATCGTCGTGAAGTACGAGGGCGATCTTTTCGTGAAGAGATACAGGGCTTTCGGCAAGGAAGTGGTGCTGGTCTCCGAGAACCAGGCTTACCCCAACTTCAGGGTTCGCCCGGGTGATGACATCCACGTGTTCGGCGTCGTGAAAAGGGTCATATCCGACGTCAGCATAAAATAAATTTCCGGGGACAAAATCTTTTCAAAGGATAATTGTCACTAAGGACAGGTGGCGCGCTACATGTTGCGCCAATGCTGCCTTTCTGGGTCAGAAGTTTTAATAAATTGCCCGGTTGATAACATGG
>CAZIHB010000054.1:0-9299 GCA_964538535.1 uncultured Hyphomicrobiales bacterium
AGACCATTATCGCGCTTTCCGGCATAAGGCCCGGAGACAGGATCAATCCGGCGGGCGACAACAAACTGCAGAGCGCCATCAAAAACCTGTGGCAAAGGAAGCAATTTTCAAATATTGAAATCATAGCAGACAGAATTTCACAGGCAGGAATTTTCCTGCTGATCAAAGTGCAGGAAGCCCCCAGGCTCGGCAAGGTTAAAGTGTTTAATAACAAAGAAGTGGACGAGTTTGAAATTATAAAGGCCACCGGGAAAATCACCGGAGATATCATTTCGAACTATGACCTTTACCTTATGGAGCAGAACGTGAAGAAGCTCTATGAGAAGGAAGGCCTTCAATTTGCGCGCGTGAAAGCAGTCTCGAAGAAAAAGGACACCACCGCTTATGTTGACGTCAACATCACCGTGGAAGAGGGAGTGGAATTCAAGGTGAAAAAAATTGCTTTCGAGGGCAATAAGGACTTCTCCGAGGGGGATCTCCGCGGGGCTCTTGAAGACACCAAAGTAAAAAAGTGGTGGCAATTCTGGAAATCCGGAAAATTCGAGAAGGATAAATACAAGGAAGACAAGGAAAAACTCCTGAAATTCTTCCGCCAGAAAGGATACATCGAAGCCGAGATAGTCAAAGACACCGTGATCTACGATGAAGCACGAAAGGCCGTGACGATTAAGCTGACTGTGAACGAGGGCAGGAAGATGTACATCCGCGATATATCGTTTCAGGGCAGCACCGTGTATAAAAATGACGATCTGCTCCGCAGGCTCGACTTCAAGAAGGGCGATCCATATGATGCAGAGAAGTTCAACCAGAATATCACAAACAATCCCGAGCAGACCGACATCGCCTCGATGTACATGGATAACGGCTACCTGCAGGTGAGGGTGATGCCCGAGGAGAAGAAGGTCGGTGCCGATTCCGTGGATATAGTCGTGAATATATTTGAATACGACAGGTTCAAGATCAGGAAAGTGGAAATCGAGGGCAATTCGAAAACGGTGGACAAAGTGATACGCAGGGAGCTATATACGCGCCCGGGCGACTATTTCGACAAGTCTGCAATCATTAGGAGCGTCAGGGCTCTCGGCGCGATGAATTACTTCAACCCGGAATCCCTGAAGCCTGATGTTAAGCCCGTGGAGAACGACAACACCGCCGTGGACGTGGTTTACAAGGTGGAGGAGCGCTCGACGGACACGTTCAACGCGTCAATCGGGTTTGCCGGGGTTTACGGCTTGACCGGTTCAATAGGGCTCACTTTCAATAACTTTTCGATAGCCGAGCCGTTCAGGGGCGGCGGCGGGCAGGTGTTCAATTTCAACTGGGAATTCGGCCAGATGAGCCGCCTGCAGAACTTCTCCCTTGGCTTCACGGAGCCCTGGCTCTTCGATACGCCGACAACCATCGGCTTTAACCTGTTTGATTCGAGGATAAATTACTATTACGACCTCAGGCGCACAGGCGTGGGCTTGAACATCGGCCGCAGATTCCGCTGGCCGGACGACTACTGGAGGGCGGACTGGAGCCTGAGATACCAGCTGAACGACGTCGGCACATCGACCTCGATGTATTACAGGCCGGGCAGGAACACGGAAATAACCATCGGCCAGAGGTATTCCAGGTCATCTGTCAATGATATGTTCTTCCCCTCGACGGGATCGAAGTTCAGCCTTAATTCCGACCTGGCATTGGGCGCGCTTGGCATAGGCACGACGGACTTTTTCAAAAACGAACTTTCGTTCGAGATGTTCAACCCGATTGCACAGATCAACGGCATGGACAGGGTGGTGCTCTATCTGGGCGCCAAAATGGGAAATATCGCCGGACTGAAATCCGACACGACCATCTCGCCGATTGAACTTTATTACATGGGCGGCAACGGCCTGAGCGGCGTCGGCGTGACGCCACTCAGGGGCTATCCCGACAGCAAGGTCGGATCGGAGGACGGCAACAGGACCATGCTTAAATATACCGCGGAGCTGCGGTTCGCCGTGGCGCTCAGCCCGATGCCCATATATGTATATGGATTTGCCGAGGCCGGCAACGTGTGGGAGGACATGAAGCACTCCGACCCGTTCAACCTGAAGCGCTCGGCCGGCGTGGGCATTCAGATGATGGTGATGCCCATCGGAATCATCGGGTTCAGCTATGGTTATGGTTTTGATAAATACGAGGGATCGACGGGAGTCTCGGGATGGCAGTTCCTGTTCCATCTTGGTAACTACTAACGGCTAAGAAATATTGTGTTATATATTCACATGGAGTTATTATGCGTAAAATTGGATTTATCGTAATCGTCATTATTGCCTTTGCCCTTTCAGTGAGCGGCTCCAACGCTCAGAAAAAGCAGGGCGGCGCGGGCGGAGCCCTGAAGTATGGCGTGGTGGATGTTGAAACGATCGTTAAGGAAATGCCCGAAGCCGCCGATGCCGACGCCAAGCTGAAAGAAATAGGCAAGCAATGGCAGGACACGCTAATGCAGCTGCGCAAGGACATGGAAGCGAAATATCAGCAGTATCAGAAGCAGAAAGCAATGATGCAGGCCGCCCAGCAGCAGAAGGAAGAAGAAGCTCTCCAGGCCATGCAGATGCAGGCGATGCAGTTTCAGGAAGAAAAATTCGGCAACACCGGCGAACTCAGCCAGATGAGAGAAAAATACCTGGAGCCGATACGAGCCAAAGTTAAAAAAGCAATCGAAGCAACTGCCAAGGAAGAAGACATTTCTCTCGTGCTCGACAAGGTCGGCTCGATAGTTCTCTATTCCGAAGACAAGAATGACATCACTTATAAAGTGCTGGACAAGATCAAGAGGGGCGGAAAATAATCCTGCCTGAGAAAGGAAAACAATGAAAATGCCGCGGCCGGCCGAAAAGCACCGCGGCATTTTTTTTTCGGGTGCCGGGAATATTTGTCTTATTTTTGCTTGGAGCAACAAGTATTTTTCATATTTTTAAGCTCAGTTAATCTGTAGAAATGCGGGTACGGCCTATTGAGAATTTTTTTCGAATTCTGTTTTTTGCGTAATAAGAAAGGAATAAGTGATGAAAATCGGTAAGATCGCGAATTTTGCGCTTTCGTGCGCGGTTGTTGTCTCCTGCGCGTTTCAGCCCGGCAATGCCCAGAAGGTCGGCTTCATCTCTTCAGCTATGATTAGAGATAAATTCCCGGAGGCGAAGCAGACCGATCAAAGAATTCAGTCCTTCGTGGAGGAGTGGAAGCGCGAGCTTGCCTCGCTGCAGAAACAGATTGACGATCTTGACTTCGAGATAAAAAAGAATAGGCTCGTTTGGAGCGATGAAGAGAGGGTGCAGAAAGAAAACGAGCTGCAGAAGCTGAAAGAGCAGCGGGAAGGCTATGCCAAGGCAAAATTCCAGACGGGCGGGGAGTATGACCTCGTGGCAAAGCAGCTATCGACGCCGGTGGAAGAGAAAATTTATGCCGCGGTGCAGACCGTTGCGGCCCAGAACAACTACGACATTATAATTGATCAAAGCGTGCAGCCACTGCCCTACGTCAACTTCAAGTACGACCTTACGCTGAAAGTGCTTCGCAACCTTGGGGTGGATGTCGATGATCTTGAGAAAGACCAGCAGCTGAAAATCTCGAAGGACCCGAGGAACGACGTGAAAACCTCGAAAAAGCCGAGAAGAGTATCCAGGACAAAAAGCGGCCAATCCGACAGCGAGGGCAAGGATCAGGAGCGCGACTTCGAGCAGAACCCTGCCCCGGGCACTTCTCCTGCTATCGGGCCGAAGGGCACCGGAGGGCAGCAGCCAGTGATGCCTCCCGACACGACAAAAAAATAATTCAAAGTATATAAAGAAGTGTTATGGTAAAATTGAAAAGCGCCGATATCGCGGCACTTACCGGTGGTGAGCTGATCGGTTCGCCCGTGGCGGTCATCACCAACCTGAACAGAATCGAGCATGCCGGCGATGGCGACCTTACTTTCTACGCGGATAAAAGATTCCTGCACCTGCTTGCAGGGCTTCATGCCGCCTGCCTGATAACGGACAGAACCTTCGAGCCAGGCGAAAAAATGCCGGCCGAGGCCATAATCAGGGTTGATAATCCATATCTTGCCATGGTATCCGTCATGAGGCACATTGCTTCCCTGAAACCGGTGCCGGCGGGAGTGCACCCGACGGCAGTGATCGGCGGGGGCACGACGATACATCCGGCGGCATATATAGGGCCGGGATGCGTCGTGGGCAGCGGCTGCCATGTTGACGAGAAAGCATGCCTGAAGGCAAATGTCACGCTCTATGACAACGTGTCCGTAGGGAGCGGGAGCATTTTGAACGCTTCGGTCGTCTGCTATGACGACACTGTGATCGGCAGAAATTGCATAATTCATGGCGGCGCCGTGATCGGGGCTGACGGTTTCGGTTTCGTGGAGAATCCTGTGGACGGATCATACGGAAAGATACCTCAGCTGGGCAACGTGGTGATAGAAGATGACGTGGAAATCGGGGCAAACAGCACCGTTGACCGCGCCATGGCGGGAAGCACCGTGATCGGCAGGGGTGTGAAGCTCGACAACCTGGTGCACGTGGCGCACAATTGCGAAATCGGCGACCACACGGCCTGCGCTGCTCACACGGGAATATCAGGGAGCGTGAAGGTGGGCAGGAGGTGCCGCTTCGGCGGGCAGACGGGAATTGCCGGCCACATTGAAATCGCCGACGACGTGATATTGATGGCAAAGAGCGGCGTGGCAAAGTCGGTTCCGAACTCCGGTGTTTATTTCGGTTCGCCGATCAAAGACAGGCTCAAGGCATTCAAGATCGAGGCCTGCATATCGAATCTCCCGGAATTTGTGAACGATTGCCGCAGGGCAATCAAGGAGATTGAAGAAATAAAACGGGAAATTGAAGAAAAAAAATGATATTCATGCCGAAAGGCAGATTTTTCAGACGGGGCGCGGCTGCATGAGCGAGGCATCATGCGCGGGCCCCGTTTTTTTTTAATGCCGCGGGGCAGGCGGGTATTTCCCCGGGATGAGCGTGCAATCGAAAAATGCGGTTAGTACACTATAAAACATAATCCGGCTCTGCCGCGGTGCGGCAGAATGATGTGGGGAATTTAGGATGCCGGGCACATGCCAGGGCAATGGTAAAAGTAAATAAATATACCGAAAATCAAAGCATATTTGTTATTTTTGTGGTCTATGGATAAAACAGGTTAATAGTAGAGACAGGAAGGAAAGAACAAGCATAATTTTTTGCGATATATACAAATCTTTGAATACGTTTATATTGGATAGAGGAATGGAAAAACAGAGAACAATTGCAAAAACCGTTTCATTTTCCGGAACCGGGCTCCATACCGGCAATCCGTCAACAGTGACGTTCCACCCGGCCCCGGCCAACCATGGCTATGTTTTTGTCAGGAGCGATGTTGAAAAAAGAATAGAAATTCCCGCTTTGCTTGAATACGTGGTCGATCTTTCACGCGGCACGACTCTCGGGAAAGACGGCGTGACGGTGCACACCGTCGAGCACGTGCTCGCTGCGCTTGCCGGCCTGAGGGTTGATAACTGCCTGATAGAGCTCTCGTCCAACGAACCACCCGTGGTGGATGGCAGCTCGATGCCATACGTGAATGCTCTATTGGAAGCGGGATTCATTGAGCAGGATGCTGAAAGAGAATATTTTGTTATAGATGAATCAGTCAGATACACGAACGATGCGAAACATGTTGATATAGTGGCACTTCCGACGGATGATTTCAGGATCACCGTGCTCGTGGACTATTTCAATCCGGCTCTCGGCAGCCAGCATACGGGGCTATTCGATCTCGAGAAGGAATTTATCAGGGAATTTGCCCCGGCCCGCACTTTCTGCTTCCTCACCGAAGTAGAAATGCTCTACAGGCAGGGCCTGATCAAGGGCGGCAGCCTCGACAGCGCGCTCGTGATTATCGATAAAGAAATCGACAACGGCGAGCTTGCGGGATTCAAGGACCTCTTCAACCTGAACAAGGTGCCGGAGGCAGGATCAAACGGCTATTTGAACAACACCGAACTGAGATTCAAAAACGAGCCCGCGCGCCACAAACTTCTTGACATGATAGGCGACCTTGCCCTGATCGGAGTGCCGATCAAGGCGCAGATCCTGGCGGCAAGGCCCGGCCATGCAAGCAATATCGAGTTTGGCAGGCTGATAAGGAAACAATATCTTGAAAAGAAGAAGAGCAACAGGCTGAAGCATCCCGGCCGTAAATCATTCAACAAGGATATTCAGGATATACTCAAGATTCTTCCTCACCGCTATCCATTCCTGCTCGTTGACAGAATCACAGAGATCGACGAGAAAGAAAACGTGATCGTCGGCTACAAGAATCTGACCATGAACGAGCTCTTCTTCCAGGGGCACTTTCCGGAAAAGCCGGTTATGCCCGGGGTTTTGATACTTGAAGCGATGGCACAGACGGGCGGCATACTGATGCACCACCAGATGAACAGCGCAGAAGGCAAGCTGGCATTATTCGGCACCATCCAGAATGCCAAGTTCAGGCGGCCGGTGGTTCCCGGGGACCGCATGGTGATGGAAGTAGCGTTGATCAGCAAAAGATTTAATGTATTTATGTTTAAAGGCGTGGCATACGTTGACGGCCAGGTTGTGGCCGAAGCCGAATTTCAGGCCGCATTAGTGGACAGGTGATTATGAGCGGAACAATTATTCATCCCACCGCGATCGTCTCCGGGAAGGCATCGATTGGCGAGAACGTCAAGATCGGTCCCTTCACAATTATTGAAGACGATGTTGTGGTTGGCGACAACACGGAAATCCGGTCAAGCGTTGTATTGGCCAATGGCGCGCGTATCGGCATGAATTGCAGAATTTGCGCAAGTTCGGTGATCGGCACCGAGCCGCAGGATTTGAAATTTAAAGGCGAGCCGACGCTTGCCATAGTCGGGGATAACACTCTCATTCGTGAATTTGTGACAATCAACCGCGGAACTGCCGAAACCGGCAAGACTGCCGTCGGATCCAATTGCATGGTGATGGCCTACAGCCACGTGGCTCATGATTGCGAGGTCGGCAGCAACGTCGTTATGTCCAACGTCACGCAGCTCGCGGGCCACGTCCAGATTGGTGATTGGGTGGTGCTCGGCGGTGTGGCAAAAGTTCATCAATTCTGCAAGGTTGGCTGCCATGCAATGATCGGCGCTGATTGCAAGATCGTCAAGGATGTGTCGCCTTACGTTCTGATCGGCAGAGTGCCGCCGCAGGTTGAAGGCATAAATAAAGTCGGGCTCAGGCGCAGGGGTTTTTCGCAGGAGCTGATTCAGGAGATCGAGCAGTTCTATGATTCAATCCTCTTCAGCGGGCTGAACACCAGGGACGGCATTGCGAAATTCCTCGAGAAAGGCAATATCTCGCCTGAAGTGAAGATGTGCATCGATTTTATAGAATCTTCCACGAGGGGGATCTACAGGTAATTCCCCGGAGGGAAATTATCAAGAAGGAATTTTTACGTAGTCTTATCGGCATTGCCGATAATAAAAGAATAAAAAAAGCCGTCCTGCAGGGCGGCTTTTTTGTTGCGTGCATGTTATTACATGAGTGCTGTTACCGGAGCACTAAAGCATAGTCTGCCTTGCCGTTTTTCCTTTATAAAGGTCAGGGTTCACAGGAATGCTGACAAGCACGGATGTGCCTTCGTTTTCAGTGCTTTCTATCGTAATCGTGCCGAACTGGGAGTCGATGCATTTTTTCACGATGGCCAGCCCGAGCCCGTATCCCGGAATTGGCCCCACGTTGCCGCCGCGAAAGAAAGATTCGAAAAGGTGGGGAATATCGTTTGCCGGTATTCCGATGCCCTTGTCCGAGATCCGGAAGCTCGCGTAGTCGTCGTTGCAATCGATCACGAAATCCACGTCGGTGCCATGCGGCGAGAACTTGACGGCATTAGTCAGAAGATTGGTGAGAGTGAGCCCGAGCAGATTCTCGTCGAGGGGCTGAATAATGTTCTCGGCGGAGCAGATGCAGTTGATTTTATTTTTCCCGCCCGCGTTTATCTCTATATTGCCGGCAATCGTGGAGCAAAAGGCTTTCAGATCGATATGGTCGGCATTGAATTCAAGCTTGCCCGAGTCCATCCTGCCAATGATCAGCACGTTTTCCATCAGCTGCGTCATTCGCAGCACTGTCTCCTGGATGCGGTTGAAGTGCTTCAGCTTGTCGTCGGACGTCCAGGAATTGCCGTATCTTCTAAGCAGGTCCGTGGAAAGCATTATGGTCGTGAGCGGTGTGCGAAACTCGTGGGATATCATTGAAATGAACTGAGTTTTCAGCATGTTCAGCTCTTTCTGCTTTTCCAGGGCTTTCGCGATATTGTCCTCGTTTTCTTTTCGCTTCGTGATGTCGAGCGCCATGCAGACGGCGTGTGATCCGCTTCTTGCCTCAATCAGCCCGAAAGATGCAAGGGCGAATTTCGGCGGCTTGCCATGCCGGTCGATTCTCAGCTCGCGGTCGGTGATGGTGCCAGTTCCTTGCAGCTCCTGCATGATTGTTTCTATACCGCTTTTTCCGCCGAAAGTATTGATTTCGAATACAGATGCCGGCCTTGTTTCTGCCGTGCAAAAAAGGCCGTAGAACTGCTCGTTGGCATCGATAATCCTTCCATCACCGGGGTCCCACACGGCCACGGCCGTCCTGCTGTCGTGGAAAATGTGGGAATACATGCTTTCCATGTGTTCTTTCTTTTTTATTTCATCCTCGAGCCTGGCCGCGAGTTCCAGTGCCTCTGATACTTCGGTTTTCGCATCCGCGCGGCGTCCGGCTTCATGCTTCGCCTGGCGGGCCGATCCGCCACGTTCGCGCTTCATTGAAAACGGGAGGCGGAAAAGCTCGGTCTTGATAATGAAATCACTAACCCCGGCCTCGAGTGCCGAGATGACATTAATATCGGGCACCTGACGTGATATATAGAAAAATGCACCTTGGCCCGAAAGCTCTTTCCACTCTTCGAAAGTAGCCATGCCGGGGCAAGATGGATGCAGGTAATCGCAAATCACGTAGTCCCAAGCCGAATTTTTTATTTCCAGTCTCCAGGATGCAACATCGGCCACGCGCTTGCAATCAATCGAGGGAAACAGACTTCCGATCAGGTTTAATAACAGAAGGAAGTCGCTCTCTGAATCTTCGAGTATTAATAATCTTTGCTGCTTTGCCATAGATCACTTCAGAAAAATAAATGCTTATGGAGCTTGAAATTAATTTTTTTCCGCAAACAACGAGTGCAGGTAATTTTTCTTTTCAAAAAACAGTTAAAAAACATAAGAAAAACGTATA
>CAZIHB010000055.1:0-9250 GCA_964538535.1 uncultured Hyphomicrobiales bacterium
CTCTCCCAAAATCAAAAATACAAATCTCTATCCGACGAAATTCTCTGCTTTTTCTATCAGGCTGTCCACGTCGAGTATCAGGCCGATTTTGCCGTCGGCCATCACCATGCAGCCCGTCACTCCCCTGACGTCGCCTATATACTCCGAGAGCGGTTTGACGACTGTTTGCTGCTGGTCAAGAATCTCGTCCACGAGCAGGCACACTTTCTTGCTGCCCGAGCTCACCATTATCAAAATACCTTTCTCGAGGTTTTCCGAGTCGGGCTTCACACGCATGACCTCGTGAAGCCTTACGACGGGGTAAAGGTCTTTCCTCACCCTCACCATGCTTATCCCGTCCATCGTCCGTGTTATTTCCTCGCGGACAGGCTGAAAGGACTCGTGAACAGACAATATCGGAATTGCATATTTAGACTTGCCCACGCGCACGATCATCGAATCCATTATGGCAAGCGTCAGCGGGATGCGGAGCGTTATCCTCGTGCCCCTGCCCTCCGCGCTCTCAATATCTATCGAGCCGCGCAGTTTCTCGATATTTTTCTTCACCACGTCCATGCCGACCCCCCTGCCGGATATATCCGTCACCTGCTTTGCAGTGGAGAGCCCGGGCTCGAATATCATCTGCCAGACTTCCTTATCCGAAAGGTCGTCGGGGTTGCCCGTAACGAGCCCCCTTTCAATTCCCTTTTCAATTATCCTGCCCCTGTTCAGTCCGGCCCCGTCATCCTCGATCACGATATGAATCTCGTTGCCCTGGTAGGACGCGCCGAGGTTTATACGCCCGGTCTCGTTCTTGCCCGTTTCCTCACGTTTCTCTTTCTTCTCGATCCCGTGGTCAATGGAGTTGCGGATGATGTGCACGAGAGGGTCGGAAATTTCCTCGATGACGTTTTTGTCCATCTCGGTTTCCTGGCCATAGACGTTTATTTCAATTTTTTTATCAAACTTCCTGGAAATGTCTCTAACCATCCTGATCATTTTATTGAACAGCCCGTCGAGCGGAATCATCCTCATTGCCATGGTTATCGACTGGAGCTCGCGAGTGAGCTTGTTCAGCATATTGGCGGAGATGCTGAAATTGGGCAGGTCCAGACCGGCCAGGTCCCTGCTGTTGACCACCATGGCTTCCGTCGTGATGATCTCGCCGACAAGGTCGAACAGCCTGTTCAACTTGTCTGTGCTTACCCTGACGTCCTTTCGCTCGAGTGCTTTCTGCACGGGGTGACTCTCTTTTCCGTTCACCGGGGCAGTCTTGGCAGCAATTTCGGTTGTAGCAGCGCCATTCTTATGTTCTTCCTTCGCGGCTGCACTATCGGCCTGCTCCGTCTTTTCTACGGGTGATTCTCCATTCTCCCCGGGATTGTCGGCTGCCGCCGGCTCGGGCCGGGCCGGATCCGATTGGGCGGGGGCAGTTGCCGACTGCAGGTTTTCTTCTTCGCCGTCATTATTATGCTCGGCGATAAAGGCCTGCAGTATGTGCAGATCACTTTTGATGATGTCGAGGGTGCTTTCTTCGGCCGGCAGAGAATTGTCAGCTATCGATTCAAGTATCATCACGGAGCTGTCAATGATCTCGAGCATCTCGTTATTATCAAGTATCCTCGTGTCATTCTTCATATCGGCCAGGATAGCCGTCAGATTCTTGGCGTGGGATAGAGTATATGGCTCGGCCGCCAGAATGTCCAGCTGCTGCATGGCCTCTTTTGCAAGCGCCGAGGCCCTGTCGTCCGGCTCCGGCAATGATGGCTTTCGCGGCTGCTTCGCGGCCCCGGAGTCAGAGGTAAATTCGTTCTGGGTGCGCGTTAACTGTTCAAGCAAAGATACCGACTTCTCATGGAATTCATCGTCAGAACGGCTTTTCCCGACGAATTCTATGGCTGAATGCAGGAAATCGAACACCATGTAGAGCATATCGATAGTGTCCTGCGAGACGGGTTTGGGGTCGGATCTGAAGATATCAAGCAGCGTTTCGGCCTCGTGAGTGACCTTGTTGATGGCCTTCAGTTCAAAAAATCCGGATAGTCCCTTGAGCGTGTGGAAAACCCTGAAAAGAGCTTTCAAATCCTCCGCGTTGTCTTCCTCGCCAAGCCTGCCGATCCTGATCTCATTATCATCGAGGTTATCAAGCGATTCGGCAACAAAACCATCAAGAATTTCCCACAAGTCCTCACTCACCATAACCGGCCTCAAAAAAAGTAACGCGATGCTACACTAATAAACTGAAAACACTGCAAATTTAAGCAATAATTCTATTGCTTTACTAATAAAAGCGAGATGCAGGCACAAGCTTTTATTAATTGTTATCAATCAAACCAAGCTGCTGCAGGGTTTTTTCGATCTTTGCCCTGCTGAAAGGCTTGAAAATATACCCCTCGCATTGCTCGTTGAAAGCAGTCATGACGTTGTCCGCGTCGTGCAAGGCCGTTATCATGACGATTTTTGCCCTCGTGCCAAGCCTGTCGAAGCCGTTTTGCTCCTCTATAGCCCTCATTTTCCTGAGCACTTCCTGCCCGTCCATCTCGGGCACCATGATGTCGAGGCAGATAAAATCATACTTTCTGTTTTCATTAATGGCATTCTCGAAAAGCATCAGTGCCTCCCTGCCATCCTCGGCCGTGTCAACATTCCCGAAAGGAGCCAGCAGCTGCTTGATCAATAACCGGCTCGTGTGCTCATCTTCAAGTATAAGTATGTTCATCGTCAATCCTCCAGTTTATTATACAAAAATTCTGTTAAATAATCGACTATATTGGCCGATTCCATATCAAAAGCATGAAGATAAACATGCACATCATCCGGGTTTCCGCCCTTGCCCGCTTTCTCTATTTTAAGGGCAAGTTCGGCGGCCTTGTCCGCGCCAAAGCTTCCCAGTGCAGATCTGAGCTTGTGCGCGCTGAACGAAACGCCGGCATAATCATCATTGATGGCAGCAGTCCTAAGCCTTTCGAGCTCCAGGGGAAGATCCTCCAGGAACCTGGCTATTATCTTCTTCATCATGGCCGTGTCGTTCCCGAAGCTCTCGATTATAAGAGCGAGGTTGACTATCGGCCTTTTAGCCCTCACTTTCCGGCCGTTGTCGGAGAGCGCTTTTTCAATAGTGGCAAGAAGCACTTCAAAATCAATAGGCTTAGAGACAAATTCATCCATGCCCGAAGAAACGCATTTCTGCACGGCAGATTTCGAAGTGTGCGCGGTCAGGGCTATCACCGGCACGTGCCCGCCATATTGCCTCTCGATGGACCTTATCTTCATAGTGGCCTGAAAGCCGTTCATCACGGGCATTTCGATATCCATCAGTATCAGGTCGTATTTATTTTCCCGCCATAGCCTGATCGCGTCATCGCCGTTGAAGACGGCCTTCACGTTGTGCCCGCGCCGCGAAAGAAACTCGGCGGCTATTTTCTGATTTATCAGGTTGTCCTCGACAAGCAGGATATCGAGTGAATTCAACTCCAGCGGCGCGCCGAATTTTCCTGCTGCCGCCTCCGCCCTGCCGGCTGCCGCTTCCGTCTGCCCGGGCACTTGCTGCCTGCCGAACTCCATTTCCACCCTGAATTTGCTGCCCTCTCCCACACGGCTCTCCACGCTGATCGTGCCATGGCATATGGCCAGAAGCTCCTTGCATATAGCCAGGCCAAGCCCCGCACCGCCATATTTCCTTGTGTAGGATGTATCCACCTGCGTGAATCTTTCAAACAGCCCGGGGATTTTGTCTTCAGGTATGCCGATACCGGTGTCGGTGACCTCGATCGCTGCTGTTACTTTTTCCCCGCCTGCCTTCACGGGATAAACTTTCAGCCCGATGCAGCCTTTCTCGGTGAATTTAACGGCGTTGCCAACCAGGTTGGAGAGCACCTGCTGCAGCTTGCCGACATCGCCAATGAGCCCGGCCGGCATATCAGGGGCAATTTCCCAGCTGAATTCGAGGTCTTTTGCCAGAACAGATGGCCTGAAATAGTCGGCCAGCCGCCTTATCAGCTCATCAAGAGCAAACGGGGCGGCAGCTGCCTCGAGCCTGCCCGTGTCTATCCTCGACACTTCAAGTATGTTCTCGATGATCCGCAGCAGGGATTCACCCGAATTCTTCAGAAGGCTTATGTATTCAAACTGCTCCCTGCTCAAGCTTGTGCCGAGAACGAGCGAGGCCATCCCGATTATCCCGTTCAGGGGCGTGCGAAGCTCGTGGCTCATGTTGGCAAGAAATGTGCTTTTTGCAAGATTGGACCTTTGCGCGGCTTCTTTCGCCTCCTTCAGTGCTGCCTCGTAATTCTTTCTCTCGGTTATGTCATTCGCCACTTCAATGAAGTATGCAGCGCTGCCGCTTACATCATAGACCTGCGATATTGTGGAGCTTATCCACACCACACTCCTGCCGCCGGATTTTTTCCGGTACTCTCCTTCACCGGTGCCGGCGGCCTTCGCGCTCTTCCATATCTCGAGGAAATCATCCTCGCCGATGGCGGGAAGGCAGCTGCCGGGCAGCAATTCCTGATCATCTCCCCAGAATTCCGTGTACTTCTTGTTGGCAAAGACAATTTTCCCGTCCTCGTCAGTGATCACGACCATGCTCGAGCTCTGGCCCAGCGCCCTGGAAAGTATATCAATATGCGATGCCTGCTTTTCGAGCTGCCATTTCATGTATAAATGCCGTGCGCAGAGATCGACGGCATAGAGCAGCTCGGGCAGATTGTCCATATCCTTGACGATAAACTGGCTGACGACGATATTAATTGCATCAACAAGATACACGCTCTTTTCAAGCTGTGAAAAAATGATAATCTGAGCATCGGCATCAATCTTCTTTATCTCGTCGGCGAGCTCGATCCCGTTCATGCTCGGCATGGCAATGTCGGTGATTACGATTGCGGGACGCCGCGTTTTATATATTTCGAGCCCTTCTTCCCCGTCGGCTGCCACCAGCACTTCATGCCCTTTTTCGCTCATAAGGTATTGAATGTGCTTCCTCCATGACAGATCATCCTCCACGTAAAGAAGAGAGATGCCCGGGTATTCCGTGCCCGCGTTTTCATTCATAACGATACCACATTGCAGATTCTCCACTTTTCCAATCGTAACGTCCTTTTCAATCCCGGCGAAATGCTTAAAATAACGAAGCAGACGAATCACAATTTTACAATGCACTAATAAAACAAAAAATTAAATAATTATCAAATCTTATTATTTCTGCTACGTTAGTGAGATCAGGGAGTTTTGACATGAAAATTGTGTTTCATAAAGATTTTTACAGGTCTGACTATGCCGAGGATTCGGCATCGGTGCCGGGGAGGATGGAGGCAATAATGGAAGCCGTCACATCCGAGGGCAGCTACGCCGTGGCCGAGCCTGCCTGCGCGGGCATGGACGACCTGCTTCTCGGCCACTCGCGTGAATACATACTCGAGAAGCAGAAGGACCCGCTGCTTTATCACGCGGCCTCGCTCGCCGCCGGCGCGGCAATCTGCGCGTCGGAATTGGCCATGGCCGGCCAGCCTGCCTTTGCCGCCGTGAGGCCGCCCGGGCATCATGCTTACCGTTCCTCTTCCTGGGGCTATTGCCACTTCAACAACATGGCCATCGCCATCCTGCGGCTCCTGAAAAGCGGGCGCGTGAAAAGCGCTTTCATACTTGATTTCGACGCTCACACGGGCGACGGGACAATCGACGTGCTCACCGGAGTGCCGGGCGTTAAGATACTAAATCCCTATGCCGGAACCTCCGGAGAATACATGCAGGCGATTGAAGGCTGCATCAACGAGCTGAAGAACATCGATATCGTGGGGGTTTGCGCCGGCTTCGATTCCTACGAGCTCGATATCGGAAAAAAGCTGTCCACTTTCGATTTCTATCGCATCGGCCGGCTGATGCGCGTTTTCACGCGGCGCATGGGGCATTCGCGCAGGTTCGCCGTGCTCGAGGGCGGATATTACCTGCCGGCGCTCGGGAAAAATGTTTTATCATTTTGTCAGGGATTTGAATAAATTAGCAAATGAAAACAATTGAGATAGAGTTTCTTCCCCGCGACGCCGTTGGCTCGGAATATGACTGGGCCAATATAAATTTCGGCGGCGAGAGGGTCGGCAAGGCTCGATGCATTATAGCGGGCGAGACGTTGACAATCCTTTCAATCAACATACTCGATGGATATAAAGGTATGGGATTCGGAAAGTTATTCGTTGACTACGCCAAGGGGCATTTCAAGATAATTATCGCCGACAGGGTGAGGTTTTCAGCCGTCGGGTTCTGGCAGAAGATGGGCTTTCTGGATCTCGGAGACGGCAATTGGCGTTATATTTCGGAATAATCCGCGAAAGGTTTTTTTTGTTTTGAAATTGCTTTTTTTTTCTTACATTGTTAAAGTCAGTCTTATTAATTATTATTTAACTGTTATTTAGATTTTTTTCCTCTTTCGCTCGATCATAGTTCTTAGCAGAAATAAATTATATTATTATTCTTAGCGGGGGCATCATGAAGCAAAAGATTGAGAATGAATCGCTTAACCCAAAAAGCCTGCACTATCACATAGCAAAAGTGATCGCAGGTGAGCGCAAATTTGAAAATGCATTCCAGGCAGTTTCGAGGATGATACTCGAAGATTCTGCCAAAATCGAGAAAGTTACGGTCAACGGCAGGCCGACATATGACTTCAAAGTGTTCCGCCAAAGCGGCAAGCACATAATCGGGATGTTCGACGAGATCAACAGCTTCGTTTCTTTCGTGAAGGATGCCGCCGAGGGCGGTTCATCCTCCGAAATGTCCTTCGTGCTCATAGGCGAGCCCGGCAACGGCAAAACATTCTTCGTTGACTATCTGAACAAGCTCTACAGGGATTTCCTTTCGAAAGAAGCCAACAGGAGATATACATTCAAATTCAACAGGCTGGGCGAGATCAGCGGCTACGGGAAGATCACTGCAATCGAATCGCAGACCTACGAGGACCCGATGGTGCTGGCAATGAACCTGATGGAAACGAGGGAAAAATCACTGGAATACCTGCAGGAGCTCGGCGCCACGAGCAGCCAGATCGAAAAGTGGTCGAGATCGTGGAGGCCTCTCGGGGCCTGCACGAGCTACATCACCCGCCAGCTGATTGAGCATTGCAATGGCGATATGATGAAATTCCTCGACTTCGTTGAAATCGTGCCTGTGCCGATCACCGAGTCCCTTGGCACAATAACGGGAAAATACGCGGCCAAGGATAAAATTACTTCCAGCGCGGTCGATCTGCTCGGGGAAGAATCAATATCAAGGCTGCTGCACATTGCCGACACGAACAACCCGTATCGCTTTGATCTCAGGCGCGGCGCACTGGCAAGGGTGGCGGGCGGCGGCATCCATTTTTCCGACGAGATATTCAAGAATAAAAGAGACCTCGTGCAGGTTTACCTTGGCGTCATCCAGAACAGGACAATCGAGATCGAAGGATTCAAATGGCCTATCGACACGCTGATCATCGCCACTTCCAACAATTCCGAGTTCGCCCGCTTCCTCGAGGAAAAAGAGCAAGCCCCGATCATCGACAGGTGCAGGCTTGCCTACATGGCTCACAACACCAATTACAAGCTGCAGAAGGAGCTCACGCAGTTCTCAATCGGCTCGGCCGAGAAAACCACATTCCTCAATGAAGCCCTGCACATCGACCCCAACCTGAACTACGCGATCAGCGCGGCCGTCATTCTCACAAGGATGCCCCCCTCCACGAAGCTGAACCCCATAGAAATGATGAAGCTCTCTGCAGGCGAGGTGGCCGGCGAGAAGAGCATCAAGACCCTGGTTGAAGTCATCAACGAGCTCAACAACGACCCCGACATCACGAAGCGCTTCGGCCAGAAAGGCCTTGGCCACAGGAACCTCGGCAGGTCCATACAGATTTTGCTCGAGCGCGCAGAGACGCAGGAGGGCAAGTGCATGTACGCGGGCGATGCCTTCCCCGCTCTCGAGAGTATCGTGCTCGACTACGTGCAGGATCCGAACGACAGGACAAAATACCTGAACGACATCAAGATTGCCCGGGGCCTGCACCGCAAGAATATAATGGCAGCCATATTCAATGCTTACATGGATCAGCCCGACGCCGTCCAGAAGGACGTGCTGAACTACGTGAACATGGTGATCGGTATTGATGCCAAGAACCTTGGCCCGGACAAGATCTGGACGTACAAGGATCCGCAGACCGGCAAGCTCGTGCCTTTGAAAATCGACGAGTCGTTCATCAACAGCGTGGAAGAGAGGCTCGGGCTGAAAACCAACGAGCAGAAGCAGAGCTACCGCACTACAATTGCCAAAATATACGGCCAGAAGATGGTTCAGGATGCCAATTACGACTTCATGGATAATAACGACCTCGTGAAGGCCGTGACGGACGTCAGGCTGAAAAGCGACGTTGCCGGCGCCGGAAGCCTTGTCGGGGCACTATCGAACAGGACAAATGAAGAGAATCAGAAGCTTTACAACCGCATGATTGACACGATGATCAACAAGCTCGGCTATTGCAGGACCTGCGCGCAGAAGACCATTGAATACTTCTGCACTCAGGATGACGCGAATTGATTAAATCGTGAACAAATTTATTAATCAAAATGCGGTGCCTGATATGAATGATAAGAATATTGAAAATACCAGCCCGGAGGCCGAGCTTTCACTGACGGAAGAAATGAAGGAGAGAGAGCTGTCGGCCGGCACGTCGCACGCAGTTGCCGAGCCCCCGGGTGAGAGCGGTTACACACCCGGATTCTACGACAGGCACGACCTGATCGAGGTGGCGGGATTCGCCCCGCCCCGCAGGCCTGACTATGCAGCACTCCAAACACTCGACGAGCTGCTCGAGAGGGATAAAATGCGCGAGTCTGACGGCCTGCCAAGAAGAATCAGGATCGGCAAGATCATGAAGCCGGGCAAGAACAACAAAGACCAGATAGTAATCGTGCCTTCAACAACTGAACCTAAGCTCTATCACGACAGCTCCGTCACCGAGGAGGAAGAGGGGCAGACCGGCGGATCGGGCGAGGGAGAGGAAGGAGAAGTAATAGGCGAGCAGAAAGCCAAGCCCGAGCCGGGTGAAGGCGAGGGGCAGGGTGCAGGCCAGGGCGGCGAGGGAGAAGGCCACGACATCACCAGCGATGCCTTCGATCTCGGGAGGGTGCTGACAAAAAAATTTCAGCTGCCGAACCTGAAGGTGAAGGGCACCAAGCGCTCCTTTACCAAATATACATACGAGCTGACAGATAAGAATCGCGGTTTCGGCCAGGTGCTC
>CAZIHB010000056.1:0-9171 GCA_964538535.1 uncultured Hyphomicrobiales bacterium
GTCTGATTCAATAATATCTCTGAAATCCGTCGGCTCAATCAGCTTTGCAAGATCCATACGAGTCGAGCTTTCAGTAAGCACAATTTTATCATGCCGGGACACGTTATTCAGATAGATGTTTTTGGCGGTACGAAACAAATACCCGCTCACGCTCAAAATCCTTTTTCCGGCTGTTGCCTGCTGATGAAAACTCACCCAGGTATCCTGACACAATTCATCGGCCTCGTCATTGTCGGAGGTAGTAAAAAGACAAAAAGAGTACAACCCCTGCAAATATTTCTGATAGAGTAGTATAAACGCTTGATCAGACAAAGGCTTTTTCTCCTTCATCATGTCTAAAAGCTGTTCGTCACTATAGTTGAAATTTTCCGCCATTTCTCCAAAAATAAAGCTACTTCGAAAACTAAAATTATTCCCAAACTTCCATAAAGACACAAAAAATCGAAAATCGGGACAAACTTTTTTTCAACACTTTATAACCTATTGTTTTATTATACTGTTACAGCGCAAAATTTTTTCCCGTGGGTGTACCGATTTTTTTGAATTTTCCATTTCAAGCTTCTTAGCCGGATTAGCGAACATTCTCCGATTTTACGAATATTATCCCCGCCGGATTGAGTCGGATTTCCCGGATTTTCAAATTTCGGGCTCAGTCGCCCAAATTTTTTTTCGTTCTATTTATTTGCAATATAATGATTTACAAGATGGGGAAAAATTTCTTGTCCCGATTTTCGATTTTTTGTGTCTTTAGGGTTTTGCAGGATGGAAGTTTTGAATTTTAGTGTGGGAATTTTGCTTTTGAAAAAGTCGATTTTTCGAGACTGCCCGAAACATGATGCCGGCTGCCGTGCCGGCTCCCCGGGCCATACCCGTCGCTGTCTGAAGGTGTCGCCTGCCGGAATTTCGGCATCCATAGTTATGCCCTCGTTTCAGAATGACAAGCAGAATTTCGGTCCAGAAATTACAAATGATATGAATGGGGTATATATGGGTTCCGATTTTAACTTATTGCTCAACGAATTCTTTATTAAAAGCGATACCGGTTATTCGCTTGAAAAACGAACCATTGATGCAGGTGATATTAGCAATATATATGAAGAAGATGCCGCCCCGGGAAAATGCAGGGCGATAATCATTTTGAATTCCGGGGAAGAGCTTATTTCCCTTCCCTACGATTTGAACGATGATTATAGCCCGTTCAAAGTATTTTCCGCGGACAAGAATGCCGTTCTTGATGAAATCAATTGAAAACTATGTAATAACTTTTTGAAGCAGCTTATGAGAAAGGATAATTGCCACATCGTGTTCAACCTGACGAACTATAGTAAGAGTCAGGTTTATTTCGGTATTAAATCAGAGCAGAAGGAGTTCGGCAATACCGGACTCCGCCTGAAAAGTCTGCCGGTGCTTGATCATTGGGATTTCGATAATGACAATATCGAGCTGATAACTCTGTTCAGGTTCAACGAGCGGGATAAGGCAGCCGAGGCCATAACCTTCCTCGAGAATCTTTATGAGTTTATCCAGGGATATGAGATAATAAAATCTCATGCTGAAGAGAATCGTGTTTCAGGCGTCGAAACGATTTGACACAATGCGCCTGAGATGCTCATTCTGGTTGTTAAGGCTGCCCCCCGGGAATTTCCGGGGTAATCTGACGGGTGCCTGCACAGATCCGTTTGCATTTATGACGATTTTTGGGTAACTTGTTTTTTTATATATTGTTACAACATTCGATGCACTAATTATGCCCATAGCAGCCATTTTAAATAACAAATCCATCAAGCCGAAGGAAAAAACGGAAGCCATCAGCCAAATGCTGCTGAATAAAGATATTTCAATCAATGACCTGATCGATTTCGCACACGAAGCGAAGGACTCTCCGAAGGCTACCTGCATCGAGGCAATAGAATTTGCAACTCAATCCGGTCCCGGGATTGCCACGCAGGAATGCTTCGACTTTGTTTCGGCCGCGCTGACGGAAAAAGCCCCGCGCGTGAAATGGGAATCCGCGAAAGTGATCGGCAACGTGGCGCATCTCTTCGCAGACAGACTCGATACAGCCATTACCAACCTGCTGGCCAACACAGAGCACCCCGGCACCGTTGTAAGATGGAGTGCTGCATTTGCCCTCGGCAAGATAATTAATTCAGGATACAAAAACACTGCTGAATTGATCCCGGCGCTTGAAGCAATCGGCAGCCGCGAAGAAAAAGCCAGCATCAAAAAGATCTATCTG
Organism: uncultured Hyphomicrobiales bacterium; assembly: GCA_964538535.1. Lineage (GTDB taxonomy): Bacteria > Bacteroidota > Ignavibacteria > Kapaibacteriales > UBA2268 > CAZIHB01. Next base: position 2,240 of record CAZIHB010000056.1, read on the forward strand.
GCCGCGCTGAAGAAAGCTTCCATGTAGCGTATAGAAAAAAAATTATTTTAGGCTTCTTTCTCGCCAGTTCTCTTTTTGCCTGCCTTGTGCGCTTTGTAGGCTATCACTTCCACCTCGTAAGTGGTTATTAACCCGCCGAAGCTGTCGCCCTCGTATATATCCTGCAGGTAGGCAACAAAGGCCTCGATTTTCTCTTTCTTATCGACCAACTCGATCGTTACCGGCAAATCTGCCGACAGCTCCCAGATCTTTGCCGAATGGATCACGCTGTTTGCCCCGTAGGAGAGCACCCCCCTGAACACCGTGGCCCCAAGTATGCCGAACTTTTTTGCCTCGAGAACGATTGATTCATACATCGGCTTGTGCCCGTGCTTATCCAGCGAGCCGATATAAATCCTCAGCACCTGAGCTTTTCCTTCAAGTTTCATTTCAAGCTCCATAAATAATTAGCAAGAAATTTACCCAAGAACGTGCATCCGATGCCGGCGAAGATACTCAATCCTGTATATAGAAACAAGTAAAACACTTCCGAGTCGTTAACGAGATTGACAGTATCGTTGGAAAATGTGGAAAACGTGGTGAAGCCCCCGCAAAATCCGACGGTGAGAAACAGCCTCATATTGGGCGAAATCAGGCTTCCCCTCTCGAAGAGGCCGAAAAGCAGGCCGATCAGGAAACAGCCAAGTATATTGATAACCAGAGTGCCAAGCGGGAAATTCGTGTTGATCGCCCTGTGAATGAACTGCGACAAAAGATACCTGGACACGCTTCCCAAAAAGCCGCCGATTCCGACTATTATAACACCTTTGAGCATAATGGCTTCATTTATATCAATTTATATTCGCGCATCTTAGTTTAATTTTTAATTACGTTCCTATCATCAAGAAGCATTCGGACTCCACTGATAAAGTTCCGAAAGCTATCCGATGTATTAGTCTCGCAATTGATATATTTCCCAATCTCCCTCGAGCCTGATACCTGACTGTATTTATTCTTGGTAAGTGATTTTAGCTCTTTCTTGGGATTAACAATACAATCCGGAGTTTTATATTTTTTCTGCTTCGAACACTGAGATAAATTTTTTACGCCCAAAGCCATTTCAACAGCTTTTAAATCTCCGAAATACCATGCTTCAAGCTCTTTGCAAGCAATTCGGATCAGTGATTCCGCACTTGGGACAGAGTTGCAGATGTCCTTCAGTCTTGCCTTTATTGCCATACAATCGCCGGAATCCTGATCTCTGAGAATGATAAAAACAGAGCCGGGAACTTTGTATCCCCGCAATTTTATGGGTATGTTTTTCTCAAGATCCTGTTTTCCTTCAAACGGTATGCAGCGAAAGGAAACATCAGGGAACACCCTTGGCATAAGGCTTTCAATAAGCTCTTTGGCAGACTCCTCTTCTAATAAAAAGACCAAATGAATCATCCGGGATCAACCTCCTCAAAGAAACCTTGCTTCCACAGATAACCCATTTTGTCGCCTTCATTCATTAAATTTGCGACCTGAATATTGTCCTTTGCGCGTTTAATTGACGTATAACCGTCTTTTTTTACGAGCCAAAAGACCTCATCCATGTCCACTGCATTGAGAAAATCCGGCGAATGTGTAGAAACAAACACTTGCCCTCCACGAACCGAATAATCCCTGAATTCTTCTGCCAGCTCAGTAAGTAGCGTAGGATATAATTGATTTTCGGGCTCTTCAATGCAGAGCAAGGGGTGTGGTTTAGGGTCGCTTAGCAGAACCAGGTACGCAAACATTTTGATAGTGCCATCTGAAACATAACGTGCTAAAAACGGATCTTTGAAGTTACCATCTTGAAACTTCAACAATACCCTGCCTTCATCAGTCAGCTTTGCTTCAACGGAGGAAACCCCCGGCACTCTTTTTTTAAGTTTTTCCAGAATGATATTGAACTTTTTCGGATGCTGCTCATACATAAATTGGGTCACCAACGACAAGTTATCGCCCTCAGTTGATAAATGTTCGGCGTACCCGGCATCATTAATGTTTCTTGCCCGGTTGATATGGAAGTCTGAGACATGCCATTTTTCAATTAATTCACCTAAATCTGCTGCCGCTTTAAATTTTTTAAACTGAGCCAATCCTTTGATTGCCAGGATGTCTTTCCTCGACAGCTCCTGTTGCTCTCTTGTCAAATCCTTTTCATCAGCAACCTGATCCAATTCGTTGGTTATAGCATATCCTATGCCTTGGGAAAAATCCAAGAAATGCCATGGTTTGCCTCTTTGCGATCTTCTGCATTTAAGTATTTCGCTCAAGACTGCAGGCTGGCCATCAACCAGACCTATAGAAAGATAATAGGTTATTAGCGGCTTTTTGTCATCTGCCCGGAACTTGATATCAATTTCAATGTTGCTTTTCGTATCCCTGCTCGCAACTTCTTTAAAACCGCCTCGTTTATTCAAGGCAACGGTTACGTTGTCGGTCATTGCATCTTTTAGGAAACCGAAAATATCAAATAAAGTGGTTTTACCGGAACCGTTTGCGCCGACAATAACGCAAAATTTCGGAATATTTGTCATCTCAGCATTTTTAAATGCTTTAAAATTCTTTATTTTAATAGCTTCAATTTTCACGATGCACCTTGATGTTTTGTTCGAAACTCCGTATAATTTTGAAATATCTGACAAACGGGAGGCATAGTCTTATCTCAATATTATATTCAGACTTGCCCTTCAACTTCCCGCAGCCTGATCTGTTCAATTTCTTCAAGATTTTCCGTCATATTGTTGAACCTGTGCCCTTTGTTTTTGAAGTATTTCAAAGACAGAAAATTTTTAAATGTCTTCACGAACTGTGTTATGTCCAATACCTCGTCATCTTCCGATATGAAAACATTGATAAGAGCTTCGTCGTAATCCAGCTTTGATATTTCAGACTTAATCCTCTTCACAAAAATATGCTGCTTCAAAGACAATGTATCCTTTAGTGTCAATTCGGGATAATATGACGGATTTATCACAAGGCATGACAGATGGTGTTTCAACGCGAAATACAGAGTGTCCAGACTTCCCATCGAACTGCCGATAATAAAAACATTCGTCAGCCCATCAGTGCTGAGCAAGTCCGAAAACCTTTCCTCATCAATATCGAAATCATAAGCTTCATCGAATTTAACAACCTCGATGCCCTTGGGGGCGTAATAATCCCTCAATATTGTGTACTTTTCCGAATTTTCACCGCCAAAGCCGTGGAAATATACAACCTTTTCCATCCTGCACCTTCTTTCAATTAAACGAAACAATAATTTATTTAATTTTTGGGGAATTTCCAATCATTACTTCCTCCCCACCTTTCTGGAAATAATCGCCGCACCGGAGTTGTCAGCCAGGCGGACAGCGAAAACGAAAATATCGCCCCCCTCTTTTATTCCGGTTTTGCGTCTTATCTCCGCCACGCTCATGGGGAAATTCCTTATTGCTATGTTTGCTTTGCCTTCGGGCAGATGATGCAGGATATTCTTTTTATCGAATTTTTCCACTGCCGAAATGCTGAATACCCGCCCCGGAAAATCCATTATATACTCTTCGGAAGTGAACAGATGAGTATTCGGGGCAAGCTGCGCAAGTGAATAAAGCTCTGCCGTCTCGTTCCAGAAGCCGAGTTTCATCAGCGAAGCGTTAGGCTCGTAAATATATCTGCGCGGAGTTGATATTTCCGCACGAGTTATACTTCTCCCTGTCAACTCAGTTTTCGATATTCCGTCCCTGCCGAAATCAACAGCAAAATATCCGGCCTGCTCAGTATTTTGAAAATCAAGCAAAAGAAGCAGTTCTTTGCATTCGTTTTCCACCGAGACAACATGCACTTCCGAAACACAGCCAAGCTGAATGGCGGCTCTCGATATATCGAGCAGTGGTGAGGTTTTTATCAGCACTTTGCTGCCACTGCCGCTTATATACTTTAGTATTTCGACAGCATTCGGTTCGGTATCCTCGATGAAATACGTTTTTCGCCCGCCCGTACCCCTGCGCGATGGGTCAAAATATACAAGATCAGGCAGATTATCGGCCCTGCTCAGGTAATCAAGAGCATCGGCATTGATAATCTCGATATTTTCAATATTCAATATCTTCGCGTTATACTCGAATGTCCTGCAAAGCTCGGCATTGTTCTCGATATATAAGTGACGGTGTGCATTTTTCGCAAGAGCAAGAGAATCGATCCCCATACCACCGGTCAGATCTGCACTCGAGGCATATTCGGTAATGGCCGCTTTGTATTCAGCTGTCTGCTCGGAGGAACATTGCTCTAATGAAATGGATTTGGGCAGAATCAAATCGAAGCTTGAATAAAAAGCCGGCAATTTCTGCTTTATGCGTTGCCGGCCTGCAATTTGATCCAGAACAAATTTGACTCGTATTCCTTGAGCTTGACTGCAAGAAAGTGCCAGTTTACTCGTGTCCGAATTAATATGCTCCCTGATAAAGGATATTTCTTCGGTTGTAGGCATCATTAAGGTTTTACTGCACATACGTATCTAAATTTAGCTTTTCAGGCCCTTTATTGCCACTGCAACCGACATGGCAGTGCCATTTATCATGGCCTTCTCATCAGGTGAAAGGTTTTGGTTGTGCAGCGGCGGCATTTCTTCAACTCCCTCGGGCCTCACACCGAGATACCAGAATGTTGCCGGCACTCTTTCAGCGAAATACGCAAAATCTTCGGCCCACATTTTCGGCTCGAACAAGGAAGTATTATTCTTACCGAGCATGGATTCCGCAACAGATTGCACCATGGCAGTTGTCTGTTCGTTATTTATAAGCGGAGGATAGCCCTTCACGATTTTCAGCTCGCATGACGTGTTATAGAGGCCGCAAATCTGCTGACAGCGTTCGTTAAGTTCGTTCTTCACAAGGTCCCGCCAGACGGGGTCAAAAGTACGCATCGTTCCTTTCAGCTCCACGACCTCCGGAAAAATATTAGTAGTTGTGCCGCCATGAATGGAAGTTATGGATATCAGTCCGGGGCTCAGCGGATTGCGCAGCTTGTTTGTCATGGTCTGGATAAACTGCACAAGTGATGCGGCAGCCAGTATCGGGTCATTTCCCAGGTGCGGCTGCGCAGCGTGCGAGCTTTTTCCTCTGATCGTCCAGTAAAGCTCATCTGTTGAAGCCATGCTCGGGCCCGTAACGAAAGAGATCATGCCCGATTTTTCACCGGGGTTGATATGCTGGGCGAATATGGCCTTAGGCTTGGGAGACTCGAGCACCCCTTCTTCAATCATAATGCTCGCCCCGCCGGGCAAAAATTCTTCCCCGGGTTGAAATATCAATTTTATGCATCCGTCAAGCTTGCTTTCCCTGTTTTTAAGGATTTCGGCAGCTCCAAGCAGCATGGCTATGTGCAGGTCATGTCCGCAGGCGTGCATTTTTCCTCTGTTTTTTGAGGAAAATTCCAGGCCTGTTTCTTCATAGACTGCAAGAGCATCAATATCAGCTCTCAAAGCCACGCAATTGGATGATTCCCTGCCGATTAATGCCACAACCCCTGTTTTGGTATTTTCTTCAAAATCATCCCCCTCGCTGACTATTGCGGGATTCATGCACATTTCCGTGTAGCTGATACCCAGCTTTCCCAGCTGCTGCTTGATGTAACGTGAAGTCTTGTATTCCCTGAACGAGAGCTCAGGCCATTTATGTATTTTTCTTCTATGCTCGATAATTTTGGGAAATATGGCATTGACTTCCTCAAGTATCGATTTATAGATTTCTTTCATGCTTTCTCCGCCATTTTAATCAATTCATTCAGATCTACATATTTTGAATCAGTAATTATTGCAGGCCCTGTTAATTCAACTTCTTTCGGGTCGCCCGGCGAACCGCTGATCCCGACTGTGATCGGAATTCCGCTTGAAGGAGTGACCACGACAGGCAATTCGACTTTTCCCGCCCTTGCAGCACTTATGGCAACTGAAATTGCACCTGTACCGCAGGCTCCGGTTTCTGCCTCAACCCCGCGCTCGTAAGTGCGCATGGTTATAGAGTGCTTACCTGTCACTTTATAGATATTAAAATTTGTGCCGCGGGGAGCAAACATCTCATGATAGCGCACGGCAGGCCCATATTTTTCCAATTCGAATTTCGATATATCATTGCAGTCAGTGAAATCAATATCAGCACATACATGCTCAGTGCCAACGTCTGCCATGGAAGCGCGCAGTTCAGTGTTGCAGACGGGGATCAGCATGTCCGGGTTAACGTCCCTCGGAACATCAAGAATTACGGTTATCGTATCATTTTCTATCCTCGAGCGGTAAGTTCTGCCGGCCATAAAGAAGTAAATGCTTTCAGTGAGATCTGCAACAAGGCCGAGCTCAATTGCAAACCTCACGGCACACCTGCCGCCATTGCCACACATCATGCCGGAACTGCCGTCCGGATTCAAAAAATCCGTAACGAATTCGTGCACACCGCAGCCCGCGTTCATCACGATAAGCCCTTCCGACTTGAAGCCATATTCTCCGGAGCATAGTAACGGCGCCAGCTTCACCCATTTATCAATTTTAAGCGTAACTTTGCGGTTGTCAACTGCTGTAAATATATTGCCGGCACCCGACATTCTTAATATTTTAGTTTCCATGTGATCATAACCTGTTGCAATTGCTTAATATTGTGCTTATTTCATCATGAATGTGCCCGTTCGTTGCCAGGATTGTCTTGTCGGTTACTGTATAAGATGAGTTATTGAATTGTGTCACACTACCTCCAGCTTCGCGAACCAGGAGCACCCCGGCAGCAACATCCCACGGCTTGAGCTCGATCTCCCAGAATCCGTCAAACCTTCCGGCAGCCACGTATGCAAGGTCGAGAGCCGCAGACCCCAATCTGCGGACGGGTATTCCCTTTCCGATTATGCTCACGAACAGGTCACCGCAATTGCATGGATTCTGATCCACGTTATAC
>CAZIHB010000057.1:0-9096 GCA_964538535.1 uncultured Hyphomicrobiales bacterium
ATCGAGCGAGTTCGAAAAGATCAGCAGCAGCGCGCCGATGATATTTATGATCGGGTTCGTGTAATAGAACAGATGCCCCGCCGCGATCCCCGTGAATATACTCGTTATAGTCAGTGAATTGGGGCTCAGTCCCATTTTTTCGGAAATGCAGGCAATCCTGTAGCCCAGCGGGCGATAGAACCAGATGTCGATAAATTCTTCCGTATCCCTTGATTTAAGTGTCTGCTCCAGGTTCATCCTGCCCGGTGCAGCTTCCTTATCCTTTATTTCCGCCATAGAGTACCTGCCTTGATTATGCCTTTAGCGCGGGCCGGTGCAGCACCCGATTCAACCCCGGCCGCTGCCAGCTCGTAAAGCCGCCCCGCTATGAAGCTCGCGGCTATATCCCTGACGGGTGCGAAGCTTGGCCAGTCGTTGAAATCAATTATATGTATCCCGCCGTCGTAAGTTATTATGGCGTCACCTCCATATACTTCAATATCGGCCAGGTCGGCGCAATCGCCCGCGAGGGCCGCCAGAAGGGATTCATCACATTCCGCGCCGGGACGGTGGTTCGTGTAGTACCAGTAGAAAAACTCCGTGCCTCTCACACCGTAAAATTTCACCTCGCTGCCTTCCACGTGCTCCTGCACTACCGCCCTTGCTATGCCGCGCATGCAGAACTCTTTCAGTATATTGTTCCTTTCCGCCTCGCACTGTGCCTGAGAGACATCCTCCCTGTGGATCACGTGCGCCTGGCTTTTCACCCACACCGTGTCAGTGCTGAAGCCTTCAATTTTCCCTTTAAGGCTCCTTGAAGTGCTGACAACCACGCTCTTCGGGTATGGCACCCCGCCGCGTGTCAGTATGTTCGTTATATTCTCGCGCCTGCAGTTCACAATGCTCTCTGGTGAGTTCACCACCATGCACCCCGAGGCCCTGAACCTGTTCAGGAGGCTGATGGCCATGTCGCTCCGGGCCATGGTGAAAACAAATCTGCCCCGCGGGTGTATATTTTCAATATTATCCTCGCTGAAAAGCTCCACCGAGGCACCCAGCTTTTCCAATTCACGTGCCGTCCGGCTCAGAATCAGAGCATCATTATCAATATGATTCGGAGAAAATCTCTTTGCCCTTCCTATGCCGGCAAACGCTAATCTCATAATCGCACCGTCAATAATTCATTTTTATTGTTTTAGTTACCGTGGGCTTGCTGACCGTAAACCTGGCTTCTTCCCACTTGGGCAGCCCCTTTATCAGCGAACCTTTTGCATTGTTGGAGCAGGCCCAGCCCTCCGCTGGAATCCCGATCCATTTCAGGTCCATCTTTTTGTTGGCGTTCTCGTCGTGATGTGATGTGAATGCATAATCTCCGTAGGGTATGTTCTCGAAGACAAAGGTTGCCCTGCCATTCGTGATCTTCGAATTCCTAAGCATCATTGCCTTCTTCGACTTCACGGGATAACCATCCTTGCTGTTGAATAAATGGCACACCGCATTGCCGTTGTCGTTCCTGAATCCTTCCACAACCACGGTGAGCGTGGCTGTCCGCGTTGATGAATAAGCACACAAAGTCGATAGAATCATCACTGCCAGGCACCGGGCCAACATTCTTTTCATTTACTCCTCCGCTAAAAATCTTTCTGCCTTTTCTATATCATCTTTATGATCAACATCAATAATTTTCGAAAATCTGAAAGACTTCAGCCTGTATCCCGAATCGAGCAGGAACCGCTGGAAATTCCTCATCCTTGACATTCCGCCCGCCACGGCTTCTTCAAGTTCGGCCGCGGGCTTCCGCAGAAACAAATAAATCCCGCCGGAAACCAGGCTGCAGCCGCCGCGGTCGTCCCTGAAAGCCTTGATCAGCCCATCCTCGCCAACTTCAATCCACAGGGGCTTCTCGTCGTCCACGTGATTTGTCACGGCCATAATTCCATCCACGGGCTCGCCCGCTGCGGCAAGGGAAAGCGCAGTCCCGATGAATTCGCGAAACTCTTCCGGCCTGAATATCGTATCAACGGTGAAAAGGCAAAGCGGCCCCGAGGGAATAGTTTTGGAAAGCTCGTAAAAGCTGTGGAGCGAGCTTGGAGTCGATTTTATGATGTAATTCACGCGCAGGCCGGACGCAAGATTGTCAAGATAATCGCGGATTTCCGGGGATTGCTCGTTGATGATAGCGTATATTTCCCGCGCTCCCAGGCTGCAGCAAATTTCGGCCAGTCTGCCGATCAAAGGTTTGCCCGATATTTCGGTCAGTGCTTTCGGAGTGTCGATGCCTTCATTCTTCAGCCTCGAGCCCTCGCCCGCGGCTATTATTCCGAAATTTATTGCTGAATCTGACATCAATAATACCTAACGATAACCTTTAACACATCTCTTAAACTTTATAGTTTAACGTTTTCGTTAGCAAATTAAGGCAATTTTTTTCAACGACCAAAACCTTTTTCCGTGCCCCCTTATTCCTTTGCTTTTTTATTCCTATTTGTGTAATTTTTCCCCGGAGCTGATTACCGGGCAGAGCAGGATGAGCAATGCGTGCGCATTGAATCGGTCATGCCCGTTTTTTTTTCGTGTTTAATCACAAATTGCCCTGAGCCATGGAATCCGTTAAAGTATTAATTTTCGAAGACGATACAGTATCTGCGAAGAATCTTGAGTTTGAGCTGAAGCTGCTCGGCCACAGGGTGGCGGGCATCTCGTCAGGTGGTGATAATGCCACGAAACTTGTGGACGACCTCTCGCCCGACATCATTCTGATGGACATCAACCTGCAGGGGCAATGTGACGGCATCAGCCTCGCGGAAAAAATAAACGAGCGCAGCGACGTGCCGATTATATTTGTTTCGGCGCTCGAGGACGAGGAGACACTCAGAAAGGTTAAAAAAGTGAATCCATCGGCATATCTCGTCAAGCCCGTGAACAAGAAGGACCTGATGAGCGCCATAGAGATAGCCGTTTACAAGCATTCCATGGAAAACAAGCTTCGCACCACCGAGGCGCGCTATAGTGATATCATTAACCTCATCAGCGAGTTTATATGCAGGATAGACGGGGACGGCAATATCACGTATATAAACGGCAGCTTCGCGAACTACCTCGGCATCGACGAGTCCGCAAGCGTAAATTTCTTCGATTTAATTGATCCGGAATATAGAAGCACAGTTATCGATTCCCTTGAAAAGCTCGGCAGCAGCACCACATATAACTGCGAGTTCAGCACTTCGCCGAAAGGGGAGAAATGCTGGCAATCCTGGAATTTCAAGTCAGCCATGAGTCAGCCGCAAGGCACAAAAGAATTTCAGGGCGTCGGGAAGGACATAACAGCCCGAAAGCAATCCGACGACATGCTGAAGTATCATTTCAACATAATCGAGCAGGTGAGCGATGCCATAATAGCCACCGACACCACTCCTCAAAAAAACGTTCTGGCGTGGAATCACGGCGCGGAATGGATTTACGGCTGGACGAAGGAGGAGGCCGTCGGGCGGCCGGTGCTCGATCTGTTCAGCGGCCGGCCCAACGATAAGCCAATGGCTGATATATTCCGCGAAATCGAGGGGCAGGGTCAATTCAGGGGCGAGCTCTACCAGTACAGGAAGGGCGGCAGCCCCGTGATAGTCGAGGCCAATATCATGCCCATGCACGATACATCCGGCAATTATAACGGCTGGGTGGCAGTGCTCAGGGATATTACCGTGAGGAAACAGGCGGAAGAAGCCCTTAAAATGAGCGAGGAAAGGCTCTCGCTCGCGCTCGAGGCCACGAATGACGCGATCTGGGACTGGAACATACACACCGGCCACGTTTATTTCAGCCCGAGATACTTCGAGATGCTCGGGTATAAATTCAACGGCTTCGCATCATGCTACGAATCATGGGTCAGGCTTCTCCACCCGGATGACCGGGCACTTGCAGTGAAAACCATGGACGACATACTCATCCACGGCGACAACTACCGCATCGAGTACAGGATGCTGACCAAGCAGGGCGGAGGGATCTGGATTGAAGAGAGGGGCAAGGTGGTGGAAAGAGGCTCGAAGTTCGGCACCGCCAAGAGGCTGATCGGCACACACACCGACGTCACGGAACGGAAGAAAGCCGAATTGCTGCTGCGCGAGAGCGAAACGAGATACAAAACGCTGTTCGAAGATTCACCGATTTCCCTGTGGGAGATAAACTTCAGCTATCTGAAAAAAAAGCTGAACAAGCTGAAAAATTCGGGTGTCACTGATATCAACGCGGAATTCGACCGGGCGCCGCTTCTTTTTGAAGAGCTTGCCGGCTCGGTTTACGTTAATGATATAAACAAGCAGACGCTCGAAATCTTCGAAGTGAAGGACAAGACCGCCTTCAGGCTCAATTTCGTAAGGATATTGAACAGGTATTACAGGGACGCGTTCAGGCAGACGGTTGCCTCGCTCTATAACGGCATGAGCGAGTTACAAATCGAGCATCACAGCGCGGAAATTAACGGCAAGGCAAAGCATTTCTACTCGAAGATTATTCTCGTGCCCGGGCATCTCGAGGACTGGTCGAAAGCTATCATCACCGTAATTGACATCACCGACAGGATCAAAGCGCAGCTCGAATACCTGAAGACCCAGGAAAAATTCATGAAGGCATTCAGCTCCGGCCCCGAGATGATGACCATCAGCACTTTCCAGGAAGGGCGGTATATCGAGGTGAACGACAAGTTCCTGCTTGGAACCGGATACTCCCGCGGCGAAGTGATCGGCAAAACTGCACCGGAGCTCAATCTCTGGGTTTCACCCGACGCGCGGGCAAGCATAAAGCACAGGCTGATAACATCGGGCGAAATCAAGAACGCCGAAAACCTCGTCAGGCTGAAAAACGGCGATATTATAACGGTGCTCCATTCTTTCGAACTGCTTGAGCTTGACGACGAATTGTGCGTCATCTCAAGCCTGCTCGACATAAGCGACCGCAAGAAAGCAGAAAGGGAGCGCGAGGAATCCGTGAAAGCGCTTATTCGTGCCGAAAAGGAAAGAAACGAGGCCCGCAGACTGATCGATCAGTCATCGCGGCTTGCATCCATTGGAGTAATTGCCGGAGGAATCACGCACGAGATCAACCAGCCCCTGAATGCCATTAAAACCGGGGCAGACGGGATGCTGTTCTGGGACCGCAATAACAACGGGATACTGCCGCCCAAGATAACGAAAATGCTCGGGGGCATTTCCGACGCCGCGCAGAGAATAGACGATATAATCCAGCACATGCGCTCATACTGGATTGATTCGAGCAAGAGCGAGCTCGGCCCTACAAACCTCAATAAAACAATCGAGCGGGCACTCTCGCTGATCATTCACAGGCTGCACTCGCACCAGATCTCGCTCATTCTCGACCTGTCGCCCGGGAACCTGATTGTGAAAGCCAACGTAACGCAGCTGGAACTCGTGATTAACAACCTGGTTGTCAATGCCTCAATCGCGCTGGACGAGGTGGAGGGCCGCGCCAGAAAAATTTCTGTAAAGACCTACTCGATCGATGATGCAATTATGCTCGAAGTGGCCGACAACGGCATCGGACTGCCCGACGTGAACCCCGCCCAGCTTTTCGACCCATTCTTCTCCACGAGGAAAAACAAGCAGGGAACGGGCCTCGGGCTGGCCATCGTCAAGATGTTTCTCGATAAATTCAATGCCGATGTTTCCGCCGAGAACAACGCCGAGGGCGGGGCAACTTTCTGCATTAAATTCAGCAGAGTTCCGGAGAAAAAATAGAGCCGGCCTTTCGGCTGAAATGGCGGAACATGCGTTGGAATTTTTAGGAAAAAAAAACGCGATATCATATGATTTCGCGCAGCAGTCACGTGCGGCGGGCAGGAAACAAGCCCGATATTTAATTTTACATACTTTTCATATTCGGGAATTTACGCTTCCTCATCATCCATGGCAGAATAACTGCCGGCATATTTCTTTACCCTTTGGACGTAAGCACGCGTCTCGCTGAAGGGCGGCACTCCGCCGTATTTTTCCACGTTGCCGGGCCCGGCGTTATACGCCGCGAGCGCGAGATCCACGTTGTTGCCGAATTTTTTCAGCAGGCTGCCGAGATACTTCGTCCCGCCCATGATGTTCTGCACCGGATCGTAAGAATTTGCCACACCGAGATCTTTGGCTGTCCCATCCATCAACTGCATCAGCCCCTTTGCCCCGACGGAAGACCTGGCGTTCGGGTTGCCTGCCGATTCGGCACTAATCACGGCTTTGATCAGGTGTTCCGGCACGCCGTACGTGTCCGAGGCTCTTGATATTATAGAGTCGTAATTTCCGAGGCGCCGAATGATGTTCTTGGAAAACGTGTCGCCATAAAGGCTTCCGGTGCCTGCTGACTTCAGGTTCGCGGCCGCCGCCGCGGCTGTGCCCGATCCGGCTGTGGCAGCGGTTGGCATCACGGCCGGACTCTGCGCGGAAATATCCACCCTGAAATCGGGCCCCGATTTTTGTGTCACGGACTGCAAATCCTCGCCGGTCAGATTTTTATAGATCATTTGGGCAATCCCGATTCCTTTGCCGGATTTCGATACGTCATCCGAAAAGAGAGTGTCGGTATAGCCCTCGAGTGTGTCGGCGCCGAACGTCATGGATTCCGATTCCTCATCGTCCATTGATTTCAGCATCGACTCCTTCATTCCCTTGAAGAGCATGTTTACGAACATCGACTCGAAGCCCCTCGAAGCTTTTTCGAAGGCAGCTTTCTCGCTGTCGCTGAGCTTTTTCCCGGATTTAATGCTGCTGAGGCGCGTCAGCTCGCTCAGCTTGTTCATCAGCAGCGAGTCGTTCGAGTTCGGGGTATCAGGTTTGATAATATCCACAGAAATTTTTCCTACTGTATGACTAACTCGCCCTGGAGCGAACCTGACTCCTGCAGAGCCTGGAAAATTGAGATGAGGTCCCTCGGCTGCACCTGCAGGAGGTTCAGCGCGTTTGCCATGTCCTGCACCGTGGGCCCCTGCACCACAAGCCCGGTCACTTTGCCAGTTTCTTCCTCAGTTTTCACCTCGGCAGTCTCCACGGGCTTCTGAGCCGGCGGCCTGATCTGGAAAGGCGCGGGCTGGGGCACGATCACCTGCTTCTGGATCGTGATCTGCAGGCCGCTGTGAGCGATCGTGGCGGGCAGCAGCTGCACGTTGCCGCCAATTACAATTGTTCCCGTACGCTCGTTTATCACAACCTTTGCCACCGGGTCGCTTATCACGTTCTGCGATTCAATCTGCGAGATCATGGCCATCCTCTGGGCGGGTGCCTGCCCTGCCGGCAGCTGCACCTGCACCGAGCCGGCATCCGCGGCCACGGCGGAACCCGCCATACCACCAATGCTGTTCACCGCGTCGGCTATTCTCTGTGCAGTGGTGAAATCCGGGCTGTGAAGGCTGATCCTCACCTGATTGTTATTCACGATATTCCCTTCCATGCTGGCATCAAGCACGAGCCCGTTCGGCACCCTGCCGGTTGAGGAAACATTTTTCCCCACCCTCGAGCCGTATGCGGAAACGTCGTATCCACCCGTTGTCAGGGCGCCCTGCGCCATGCCGATTATCGTCCCGTCCACCTTTGAGACAGGCGTCATCAGGAGCACCCCGCCCTGGAGGCTCGAGGCGTCGCCAATCGAGGATACTTCCACGTTCACCTTCGAGCCTGCACGTGTGAATACAGGAATATTTGCCGTAACCATTACGGCGGCAACGTTTCTGACCCTCGGGCTGGAGGAAGGCACGGTCAGGCCGAAGCGCTTGAGCATATTTGTAACGCTCTGCACCGTGAAGCTGGATTGCTGGTTGTCGCCGGTGTTGCTAAGCCCGGTCACAAGGCCGTAGCCAATCGCCTGCACAGTGCCCGCACCCTCGATGGATGCAATATCCTTAATTCTCGCCGCAAGTGCCGGCATCGCGGCCAGCGCGAGAAATATGGCAAGAAGCATCCGTGTTAGTCGTGTGGCCATAATATGCCTTAAAACAATAATCTTAAAAATTTCGTGATTAAGCCCGGTTCCTGAGTTTCGGTCACCGACCCTTTCCCGTCAATCACGAGGGCAAGGTCAAGTATGTTATAAGAATAAACCGAGTTATCGGGCAGGACGTCCACCGGGCGCACCACACCGCGGATCGTCAGCGTCTGCATTTCGCCGTTTATTTTCGTGGTCCGCGTGCCCTCTATCTTCAGGTTGCCGTTTGCGTCCACCTGCGTAACGCGAGCGCTGAGCCGTGAACGTATTGACTCGGTCCTCGACGTCCCGGCATCGCCCTTGAAATCGTTGCTCGTGCCGAGCGAGCCGTCAGCCCCGGCGCTGCCGGCAGAGAAACTGCCGCCGAGCGACGAGCTTCGTCCGGAATTCGTGGAGGCCCCGTTGTTGGCCTTGGTGTCCTCCATGATCAGTACCATGATGGCATCACCCTGCCTGAAGGCCTTCACATCCGAAAAAAGCGAGCGGGCGCTGTTTTGCACGAACTGCGCCGAAGCCGCGAGCGGCATCATGGCAGTCAGCAGTATCATTATCTTGATCATCCTTCTCATAATCACTCCATTATAACGAGCGGAGCGCCCCCTTCCCTGAGAGCGCCCTCGCGTCATTTCTGAGAGGCAATTAAAATAGTGCCGTCCGTGGCTATTATTCCTTGTATTACCCCTCGTGAATTTCCTTCACGCCTTACCTTGATGGTGTCGCCAACCGCGCCTTCATCGAGTGCTGAACCAGTGGTTTTCACCGTCACGCTGCCCGATTGCGCCACGATTGTCACCTTGTCGCCGCGCCTGACGGCGCACGGCGGAGTAAGCATTTTTCGTGTGATCACCGTTCCCTGCGCCACGGGCCTTTTCAGCTCGGCGCCCTGAAGCTCTTCGTATTCGGCAAGGTCAGCGGGATCGATGTTTGTCACTTCAACCTTCGAGATAACGAGATTGTCCGTTCCCAGCCTGTCGCCTGACCTCAGCGGCTTAGCGGCCTGCGGGGCCTCGCGGAAAAGCTTCACGCGCAGGGTGATTTCCACCCTTCTTATCATTTTTCCATCATGATTAAACTCGAGCGCGGCCCTGCACACTCCCCTGAAAGAACGGGCATCTCCGGTGCACCTGGCCGTCACGCCGGGCTCGT
>CAZIHB010000058.1:0-8990 GCA_964538535.1 uncultured Hyphomicrobiales bacterium
TTCAGGGTCGAAAATTGATTGGCGCGTGATTTTCAACAATCATGCCGGGCCTTCGAGATTTATCGGCCCACGGCCACGCAGTGGCGAGCGCGCCGGGGACACAGCCCCTGTTTGCCTTTCTGTAGGGACACGGCGTGCCGTGTCCGGGAGTTTTTGCAATTGTAAAAGAAGCGCAAATTTGCTGCTTTCTGTGATGTATTGGATTGACGCCAGCGCGGCAGGGACGGGGTGGAGTTTGGGCGAGAGAGAGAACGGCCACGTCCCGCCGTGGCCCTACGATGCTGGTAAATGGGTGTCGACATGAACTAATCAATAGGCCCCATATATATAGGCGTTATATCAATAATATAGTATTTTGATTTTTTTTTATATAATAATAGTATAAGTCCATAATCGTTACTATTAAGTTGATATTGTATTATTTTGCCTCCTGATTCCAATATATACCTCAACTGATCAGGCTTGCCAGCATATACTACACTGCTTTGATAACTATCGCATTCAGAAATTCCTTCGTTCATGCAATACCCAAAAAATTCGGGCTTCAGTTTTTCTTTTATATCAATTATTCTCTCTTTAATCCGATTAGAATCATTCATTTTCCACGAAATTACAAGACTATCGTAGAACTGAGGGTAATTGCTTTTCACATCCGTCAGTTTATCAGGGTGGTCAAGCACATCATATGCCAAGGCCCTTATATCGCTATCTATAAAAATATTCTTGTAAACGTAGTTACAGGAACTCAAAAGCAGCATTGCCAATAAAAGGCTGATTCTCAGGTATTTCATTACTCCGCGCCTCCTTTCCCCGGCAATTAAGCAATTTCCTGCGAGAAATGCAAGAGGCACAGCCTCAAGAGCGCGCAGCGCCGGGGGCACAGCCTCGAGGGCCACGAAGTGGCGAGCCACATTTGTGGCACGCCACGCTATAGTAATTAATTTCTAATTTCGGCCGGGGGCCATCCGTTTCTTCAGCGCCTCGACGAGTGCCGGCAGAGCGACGCCTGCGGGGGACCGCAGCACAGCGTCGGCGATTGAGGTCAGAGATGTGACGTTCGGGTTCACTTCCACGACGAACGCGCCGGCCCTGTGAGCGATGATAGGCAAGCCTGCGGCGGGGTAAACCTCGGCCGAGGTGCCCACGCTGAAATATACATCACAATCGACCGCGGCCTGCTCGGCATTCTCGAGCGCCTCCACCGGTAGGTTCTCGCCGAACCACACGACGGACGGCCTGATCATGCCGCCGCAATAAGTGCAGCGCGGCAGCGATGCGTTGTTCGTGTCGATCTCGCCTGTGTAGGGTTTCCTGCAGCGGGCGCAGTGATTCTCGACTATGTTGCCGTGCAGCTCCTGCACGTTCTTCGAGCCGGCCCGCTGATGGAGCCTGTCAACGTTCTGAGTGGCAAGACTGAACTTTGGAAACATATTCTGCATCTCGGCAATTGCATAATGCCCGGGGTTGGGCCCGGTGCCGTTAATTATCTGAACTCTCTGCCGATACCACGCCCAGACGACGTCGGGATTGGCCAGAAAGCCTTCCATGCTCGCAAGTTCCTCGGGATTGAGCCGCGACCACAGCCCGTCGGGATCGCGGAAAGTTTTGATGCCGCTCTCGGCAGAGATGCCGGCTCCGGTGAGCATTGCCACCTTGCGCGCGCCGGCGAGCTTTTCCAATAATTTTTCAGGCAGCTGCACCATATAAGAACACTCCGATGATATTTTCACATTATACAAGGCAAATTAACTAAAATATTTTGATACCTGGTTCAATTCTTCACAAAATTAATTTGATGATGTTGCAAGCTTAACGTATATTTCAAATCTGTATTTACATGATGTTATGTTAAAATATTGAGGAGCCCGTCAGTTGAGATCCATATTTTACCGAATAGCTGCTTTGCTAAGTTTAATTTTAATTTTAGTTTCGTGCGGAGATGATCCAGTCAGTCCTCAAAATACTGCCACCATTGAAGTTTTGCCGGAAGAGTTATCTCTCAGTAACAACGAAACCGGCACATTATGGCTTTCCCTTAGCGATGCGAAAGCTTTTAACTGGGAAATCACAAAGAAGCCGGAGTGGCTGGCCGTTGGCGAGGAATCCGGCACGTCGCATGGCGAGTTGGTCAAGCTGCGGTTCACCGGCACCGAAAAAGTCGAGGGATCCAGGACGCTGAAGGGCGAAATTGTAATTGCCGTGCCCGGGGTTGGTAAGAAAACGGTAAAAGTGACTCTGGCGATTAATGACAGCCCAAAGCTTCAGTTGGACAAGGCTGTGCTGAATTTCCAGAGTGCGAGTATGCCGATGGATAGTCTGCTGGTTAAGAATATTGGTGGTGGTGTGGTAGCATGGAAGGCTTTGCCGGAGGATTCCACGCTGATCGTAGCCCCAACATCGGGGACGGTGGCTTCAGCAGAGAGCTCGCTTGTGAGGATATATTTGAATTCATCCAGAATGAAAAGCGGAACTTATAGCAAGACAATTAAATTCTGCACGGACAGAGATACTGCACTTGTCAGGGCAAAAATAAAAATCCCATATATGCTTTATATAAAAACGATAAATAGCCTTGAAGTTGGTCCATACGTGAATGATACGTCTTTTGTAGTGGCAAATTACGGCAACGCTGACGTTGACTTCAGCTTCTCCGGCGTCCCCGCCTGTCTCGAGCTTACTCCGGCCACAGGGAAGCTGAACGGCGGCGACTCGGTCAGAATAAATGTGAAAGTGAAGAGGGAAGCCCTCGAAGCAGGATATTATGCAGGCAAATTTTCGCTAAACTACTCTGCAAATTACTCCTATTCGAGCTGTTCAATATCATACTTGTTGAGCAATTACGTAGAAAAAAAGACAACGCTCGACTATACCATAGCCGATATCGCGTACATACCTGAAGACGAACTGGTGGTATTGGCCACAAGAATGCCGAGTGCACTGATATTGATGAATTTTAACGGAACCGTGGTTGGCAATATTGCTTTGCATTACCCCCCTATGGTGCTCTCGAACATCAGCAAAGACAAAAAAATTGTCGTGGGCTCAAGCGGAAAGCTGACACTCGTGAACCTGAACTCGAGAAGCGTGGAAAAGATCTGGGGCGTAACTTGCGACCCTGTCAGCCTGGTATATGCACCGAATGACTACGCTTATGTTTCGGCAGGGAAGTCAACTTGGGAGCCCGTTCGTTCAGTGAATATGCTGACGGGAAAGGAAGAAAATAGCAGCAGGGAGATTTACCCCGGTTCGCTCTTTGCCATGCACCCTTCCGGCAAGTATCTTTACTACGTAAACCCTTCGATTTACTCTAACGAGTTTGATAAGTTCGATCTTCGGGATGGAAAGGCAAAGCTTGCGTACGAAAACCATACTAGCGAACATTACGGAGCCGGCTCGAATATTTGGGTGGCAAATGACGGATCGAAAATATATTCCTCAAGCGGGAACACGTTCAACTGCTCCGAGGACAAGTTCACTGATATGGCCTACACGGGGAACATTGGGCTGAAAAACATTAATTCGCTTGCTCAGGGCAGCGACGGCACTCTAACCCTGGTTTACCACAAGGACCAAGGTGGCCTTCACGAATTAACCACACTGTGCACTCTTGATAAATACTACAACGTGCTGAAATCGTATGATGTGCCCGTGTATTTATACAAGAATCCCGGGAATCAGAGAAATCCGTACCGAGTTGCATCATCATATTGCTACAGTGTCTTCCTGAACAGGTCCGGAAGCAGGGCCTTGATGTTTCTTCTTTCGAGAACAAACAGCTTGCCGAACGGGAGTGTTGCCAAAGTGAACTGGTCGTATTATATCATGGATTTAAAGTAGCCATCGCCACTTGTGTCCATTATATCTTCTTTTCCTTATTAGCACAATACGAGATTATTCCAAAATTATGAGGAACTTAACAGTTGAAATCGATATTTTATCGGGTATTTTTTTTGTTTACCATGATCTTGGTGACCGTTTCGTGCGGAGATGATCCCACCGGCCCTCAAAAGACTGATACCATTTTAGTTTCGCCGGGGGAACTATCTCTCGTGAACAACGAAACCCGCTTATTATGGCTCTCCCTTGGCGATGATAAGCCTTTTAACTGGATAATAACAAAGAAGCCGGACTGGTTGTCCGTTGGCGAAGAAGCAGGATCGTCGCATGGCGAAGCCGTCAAGCTGCAGTTTGCCTGCACTGAAATCATCGAAGGGACCAAGACACTGAATGGTGAAATTGAAATTACCGTGCTCGGCGTCGGGACGAAAAAGGTCAAAGTGACTCTGGCGATTAATGAAAACCCAGAGCTTCAGTTAGACAAAACTGTATTGCATTTACAAAATTCAAACATGCCGATGGATAGCCTGCTGGTTATGAACCTTCGTGGCAGAAGGATGGCATGGAATGCCCTGCCGGAGGATCCCTCGCTGAGAGTTGAACCGCCTTCGGGGTCGGTGGCTGCGTCTGAGAGGTCGCTTGTGAGGATATATCTGAATGCATCCAAAATGAAGCCCGGGGATTATACCAAGACAATAAAATTCTGCACGAGCATTGATACTGCACTTGTCAATGCCAAAATAAAAGTCGTATCGATGGTTAATGTTACAACTATAAAAAACCTTGATATTAATCCATACTTGAGCGATACGTCCTTTTTTGTGTCGAACTATGGCAACGTTGACGTTGGCTTCAGCTTCTCCGGTGTCCCCGCCTGTCTCGAGCTTACTCCGGCCACAGGGAAGCTGAACGGCGGCGACTCGGTCAGAATAAATGTGAAAGTGAAGAGGGAAGCCCTCGAAGCAGGATATTATGCAGGCAAATTTTCGCTAAACTACTCTGCAAATTACTCCTATTCGAGCTGTTCAATATCATACTTGTTGAGCAATTACGTAGAAAAAAAGACAACGCTCGACTATACCATAGCCGATATCGCGTACATACCTGAAGACGAACTGGTGGTATTGGCCACAAGAATGCCGAGTGCACTGATATTGATGAATTTTAACGGAACCGTGGTTGGCAATATTGCTTTGCATTACCCCCCTATGGTGCTCTCGAACATCAGCAAAGACAAAAAAATTGTCGTGGGCTCAAGCGGAAAGCTGACACTCGTGAACCTGAACTCGAGAAGCGTGGAAAAGATCTGTGGCGTAACTTGCGACCCCGTCAGCCTGGTATATGCACCGAATGACTACGTTCATGCTTCGCCAGCGCAGGACCAGTGGGAAAATGTTCGTTCAGTGAATATGCTGACGGGAAAGGAAGAAAACAGCATCATGAATATATTCGCCGGGGCACGTTTTGCCATGCACCCCTCCGGCAAGTTTTTTTACAGCATAAGCATGGGGCTGAGCCCTCAGGACGTTGAGAAGTACGATATACAGGACGGCACGGCAAAGTATTTGTACGACAGCCCTAGTCACGGCGATTACGCGATCGGCTCGAATATCTGGATGTCGAATGACGGAACGAAATTCTATTCTTCAAGCGGGAATATGTTTAATTGCTCTGAGGACAAGTCCTCTGATATGGCATACGCGGGGAATATCGGGCTGAACAGCATTCATTCGCTCGCACAGGGCAGCGACGGCACGCTTACATTGGTTTACAGCAAAGGCAGCACCGGCAACATCGGGGCCACCACTCTGTGTACTATCGATAAAAACTATAACGTGCTGAAATCGTTCGAAGTGCCCGGGTATTATTTCAAGGATACCGGGAATCAGAGTAATCCGTACAAATTAGTTAAATCATTCTGCTACGCCGTCTTCCTGAACAAGGCCGGCAACAGGGCAATGATGTTCCTGCTGCCGAACGACAGCAGCTACTGGTACGGGAGTGTTGCCAAAGTGAACTGGTCGTATTATATAATGGATATCAAGTAAGTGCAGTATTATTTAAATTTAAAATAAGTATCCGGAAGCCTGCGGGAATATTTCTTGGCAGGCTTTTTGTTTAGAATTATTTATAAAAATTTATAACTAAAAGGCCGGAAAATTCAGCATTTCGGTATGGAAGGGGGGGGCTTATGACAACGCAAAGAAAATTGATACTGCTCTTTGGAATATCTCTCGGACTGCTGCTAATCTCCGTGATTGTTTTTATTTTCCTTGGCAGGGCAAGGCAAAGTGCTTTGCATGCCGAGGATCAAAAATCAAAGCAGCTTGCGGCCGGCATAGCTTTCAATCAAAGCCGCGATTA
Source organism: uncultured Hyphomicrobiales bacterium (assembly GCA_964538535.1). GTDB lineage: Bacteria > Bacteroidota > Ignavibacteria > Kapaibacteriales > UBA2268 > CAZIHB01. The sequence goes on from CAZIHB010000058.1 coordinate 6,202, forward strand.
CCTGAACAGCATAGTATCAGACTACAGCCTGTGGGACGAGCTCGCCGGATTCAAGATGATACGCGATGCCCGCTGGCTTGACGACAATATAAACTCGCTGTTTCATTCCACATCAATCAAGTATGTCTGGATTTACAACCTGAAGCACGAGGCAAAGCTGCGCTCGAAAGCTGCAGATGTGGCGGCAATCGAGGACCCTGTGCCGCCCTCGGAGTTCGACCGGCTGATCGACGTGATGCCGGGCGGCAGCGGCCGCTTTTGCCATTTTTTTCTTAACGGCGGCGGGAAAGTGGTCGAGATTGTCGGTGCTGCAATTTCGTCCTCGAAGGACACCGATAGAAAAGGGGCCGCCAGGGGCTACATTTTCTTCGGCGCGTTCATAGACAGCTCGATCATCACGAGGCTGCAAAAAGTGACCGGGAGCAAGGTTGGCCTCTATGTCGGCACGCCCCCGCCCGCGGAAGAAAAATACGAAACCGCGATCATCAAGAAGCTCGCGGACTGGAAGGGGGAAAGCGTGGCAGCGGTGAGTTTCGTAAGCCGCAACAAGCTTGCCATGGCGGAAGATAAATACAGCAGCCTCTCGCTGGTGGTTTACGGCCTCGTGATCGTCATAATCGTGCTAATTGCCTATATCATAATAAACAGGAGCGTCACCCGCCCGCTGACAAAGATAGTCGGCAGCCTGAGCAGCGAAAATGCCGAGCTGATCACGAGCCTGAGGGACAACAGGGACGAGTTCGGATTGATAGCCGAGCTGATAAATAAATTTTTCGAACAGAAGAAAGAAATTGCGCTTGCCTTGGATAAAATATCGGAGCAGAAAACGCAACTCGAGGCTCTGAATGCCACGAAAGATAAATTTTTCTCGATTATCGCGCACGATCTCAGGAATCCCTTCGGCGTCATCCTCGCCACCACTGAAATGATTGCCAACCCGGAATTCGAGTTGACGATGGAAGAAATTATTGACTTCTCGAAAGATCTGCACACTACATCCAAGAGCCTCTTTGAGCTGCTCGAGAACCTCCTGCACTGGGCAAGGTCACAAAGGGGAACAATTGACTACAAGCCTGACATAATCAATATATCGGACCTTGCACGAGGCACGAGGGAATTGCTCTCGGGGCAGGCCGGGGCCAAGGGCATTGAAATAATTACACCGGTGGAAGGTGACCACTATTGCTACGCGGATAAAAACATGACGATGACGGTGATGCGGAACCTGGTGTCGAATGCGATTAAATTCACGAACGAGGGCGGCAAAGTGCAAATAAATTGCAGGCGTGCTGACCGGGATATGCTCGGAGTCGAGGTTATAGACAACGGGGTGGGCATAACGGAGGAGAACCTGAAGAAATTGTTCAGGATAGACGTTAATCTATCGACCAGGGGAACATCGCAGGAGACAGGCACGGGTCTCGGGCTGATTCTTTGCAAGGAATTCGTAGAGAAGCAGGGCGGGAAAATTGAAGTGGAAAGCGAGCCGGGCCGCGGCACAAAATTCTACTTTACACTGCCGCTCACGGAGCCTGCTCACGAGCAGCATCACTAAAAAATCAAGAAGCTGTCTCAAAACTGCCAATACCACGTTGAAACCGTGAGTTTCATCAGCGGAGCGATTTGGCAGGGCAGGAATGCCGTTTTGAGACAGCCTCTTCTTTCGGCAAAAAGAGGGATTCCCCGTTATTTGCTGACAAGTTCCATAGCATCATGGATGTTCTTCTTCACGAAGTCGGCGCTTTTCTTGAGCAAAGCGTGTTCTTCGCTGCTGAGCTTGAGTTCGATCACTTTTTCGGCGCCATTCTTTCCGAGCACGACCGGCACGCCCACCACGCAGTCGTTGAATCCGAATTCGCCCTCGAGGAGCACCGAGCATGGCAGCACGCGCTTCTGGTCCTTAACGATCGCTTCGATCATCAGAACAGCCGAAGCGGCTGGAGCATAGTAAGCCGAACCTGTCTGGAGGAATTTAACGATCTCGGCACCGCCGTTTGCAGCGCGGTCAACGATAGCAGCAAGTTTATCTTCGGAGATGAGCTCGGTGACGGGAATTCCGCTGACGGTTGTATATCTGGGGAGTGGCACCATGGTGTCGCCATGACCGCCAAGGACGAGGGCCTTGATGTCCTGCATGGAGACGCCGAGTTCCATCGAGATGAATGAGCAGTAGCGGGCCGTATCGAGTATGCCTGCCATGCCGATAACTTTGTTCTTGGGGAGCCCGGTGACCTTTAGAGCAAGATAAGTCATCACGTCAAGCGGGTTGGAAACGATGATGAAAGTAGCGTCCGGCGAGTATTTGATGGCATTTTCAGCGCAGGACTTAACGATTGACGCGTTCTTGACGAGCAGGTCTTCGCGAGTCATTCCGGGCTTGCGTGCCAGGCCGGCAGTGATAACGACTATGTCGCTGCCCTTCGTGTCAGCGTAGTTGTTAGTCCCGAAAATTCTGGAATCCGATCCGAGCACTGGCATGGATTCATACATGTCAAGGCCTTTGCCCTGCGGGATGCCGTCGAGGATGTCGATGAGGAAAACTTCGTTGGCGAGTGCTTTATTGGCAATCAGCTGGGCGCAGGTAGCGCCGACGTTGCCGGCTCCAATCACAGTAATTTTCATAAGAAACCTCCAAGGAAAAAAACGAGAAATATAATCAATATCTCCATATCGATAGAGCTCTACCGATGATAGCAGATACACAAATTCATTATATACAATATATATATATTCGAGAGAAATACCGAAAATAATCGGTTATTATTTTAAGCAGCCTGAATTCAGATACC
>CAZIHB010000059.1:0-8972 GCA_964538535.1 uncultured Hyphomicrobiales bacterium
TATCCCTTGATAGGAAATTCAACCAGGACAGTAAAGATTAACTGCTTCGTGCCGGCAACTTGGAAAGACAGTTCGGTGTCGGCTTCACTGCCGTTGAATCTGGCCGGCCTCTCCAAAGACACGGTCCCGGAGATCAGGGTATATGCCTATACCGACACTGCTTTCACCAGGCCTGCCATCGCGGGCTTCGACAGCATCAGTTTCGCCGATACCGTGCTGCCGCGCTATGGCAGGACGAACCGCGCCCTGATCAAAAATTACCAGTTCGGCACCGCTAATTGCATAGAATACAAACACATTTTTAATTCAGGCATGTTTGTAAATTACACTACGGGTGGAAGCGAGAATTTCTATCAGTTTGCCATCGATACGAAGTCAAAACTGACTAACATATCACCGAAAAGAGTAGCGTTTCTGATTGATTATGATCCGAACAAATCCGATCATACCGTGCCCGAATTATTTGAAAAGCTGAAAAGGTCAATTCTAAGAAACCTGACGCCGATGGACTCGTTCAATATATTTTTGTCGGGAAAGGATATGCCCCTGAGGCTGAGAGACAGGTGGATGCCTGCTGATTCGGCGATCGTGGAGTCAGTGTATAGAAATATGAATCCCGACACGCTCTCAAAGACCTCCAACCTTGTTCCACTGCTGACCGTAGCCACGCGCTGGGTGGTTAAAAATGGCAATGACGCGATAATACTGCTGATAGCCGACACGGACCAGAACGGCCAGCGAGATTCAGTCAACGCGCTTGGCGAGTCTTTGATTGCAATGATCGGGCCGGACATCTCATACTCCGTCTGTTCATATACCGAAAAGAATTACACATGCAACTGGATTGGAAACATTGCCTACACCGGTAATGATTATCTTTACAACACTCTTGTGCCGAAAACTAAAGGAATATTCAATAAAATTCACGGCTGCGGCTTCGATCTTGAAAAGCTTATCAGCAGCACACTCAACTCGCTGCTCGGCGGATATGAAAGTATTGACATCTCGACTAACATGGAAAACGGATATACTTACGACCAAATCAATTCTTCGTCAGAAACCACCTCGAGCGTTGCGAACAATTACATAATCGAGTATGGAAAATATGACGGCGAATTTCCGAAACAATTCTATATTACGGGGTATTTCAGGAATTTGCCGTTCAGGCTGAAGCTGGATATTGACAAGGATTTCCTTTCGAATCAATATGATAACAGCTCTATCTGGGCCGGTGCGAACCTCAGGGACATGGAGAAGAACAGCACGATTCAAAACATGATGATTTACGATATTATTAATAAAAGCATCAAGTACAGGGTGCTGTCAATTTACACGTGCTTCCTTTCGCTCGAGACTGAAAAGCGCGACACGATCGCGCGCGACGACGACGTGGTGCCTGTGGAGCTGATGTATTTCAACGGCTATGCCCGCGAGAAGGGAATCGACCTTCTCTGGGCCACTGCCTCCGAGACGAACAACTACGGCTTCTATATTGAGAGGCGGGTTCAGGGCGATGCCACGAAATGGGAGACCATAGGCTTTGTGGCCGGTGCCGGCGATTCGAAAACGATCAGGAACTATAACTATTTCGATGGCGAGGTGGCGCCGAACAATACTTACCAGTACTGGCTGCGCCAGGTGGATAAGGACGGCACATCGACCTCGGGCACGAAAATAATCACGGTGAAATACGATGCATCGTTCAACCTGACATTGGAGCAGAATTATCCGAATCCGGTGAACAAGGAGACGAAGATCGTGTTCACACTGCCATCAGAAAATTACACGAAAGTAGAGATCGTTGACATGATGGGCAACGTGGTTAAGGTTCTGATGGAAGGCCGCATGGCAGCCAACCGCTACGAGGCATTCTGGGACGGCCGTGACTGCAGGGGAGAGATGCTCCCGAACGGGACATACCTCTGCAAGCTGACCTCGGGCGGCGAGACAAGAGTGATCAAGATGATGGTGAGCCGTTAATAATGGTTGTTAAGCAGATAACAGCAAGTGAAAAATAAAGCCGCGGCACTGCCCGGCAGAAAGCAAAGAGGCCGCTGCCCCATGGCAGCGGCCTCTTGCAATATGAATAATCATATTGCAAATCGTTATCAATCATATAAATACATTATTATTACCGGAAATTTGAAAATATTACCGGAAAAACAAAAAAAATATTTGACTTTGATGGATTATATAAGTAAATTTAAGTAATGTTTTGAGCCGACATTGCATTTAATCCATATAATGTAGTTTATTGTTGTACCTAATTCAAAAGGTGTGCTATGAATCTTTTAAAAAGGTTTGTCGTGTTGTTACTTTTTATGGTAGCAGCTTTTTCATCCGGCAGGGCCATGAACCTTAGAGTTATGAGCCCGTGGAACACGGGAGTAACTTACCCCGGCTCAATCACGGACTTCCGCATGACCGTGCGCCCTCAGGGCACTTTCATGGAGCTTGGAATGTACGTTACTTTTTCTTCAAAGGGCTCGCCCTACACATCCGCTTGGGATTCAGTAGAAGCGACATTTGAGTTCGATTTGCCCCAAAGATCGTTTATTAATGATTCGTGGCTGTTCTTTTCAGACACCACTTACGTCAGGGCAAAATTGGTTGACAAATGGACGGCCTCGTTTATCTATGAAGATATCGTTCATCGCCAGAGAAGAGACCCTTCAGTCCTCTACAAACTCTCGGAAGGCAAGTATAAGCTGAAAGTCTTTCCGGTGCCGGGCAATTCCACGAGGACCGTGAAAATAAATTGCTTCGTGCCGGCGGTGTGGGGGGACAGCTTAGTGACGGCAAAGCTGCCTTTTGACATCTCAGGAGTCTCAAGCCAGAAACTGGAGGCAATAAGCGTCTATGCTTACACGGACACCGCATTTTCCGCCCCGCGCATCATGGGCAACGAGAGGGTGAAATTCATCGACACGGTAAACCCGCGGCACGGCCAATCGAAGCTGACGATAATCAACGGCAACGATTTCGCAACCTCGAACGTGATCGGCTACAGGCACATCTTCGACAAGGGCGTCTTTGCCAACTACACGACTGACCAAAAAGAAAATTCCTATCAGCTGGTTGTCGATACGAAAGGGAATGCTTTCGATGTGGCGCCAAAGAGAATAGCATTCCTCGTCGATTATGACCCAAGAAAATCCGACTACAAGCCAATAGAGATAATAAACACAATAAAACAGTCAATTAAAAAGAATATGAACCCTGTTGACTCGTTCAATATATTCCTTTCCAAATCAGGGCTGCCTGTTCAGGTTGCTGATAAATGGATGCCTGCTGATACAGGCACTGTTGAGTCCATATTCAGAAATATTAACCCCGACACGCTCGGAACTACCTCGAACCTTTACAACCTGCTCTACATGGGCACGCGCTGGGTTGTCAGAAATTCCGAAGACGCTATTATTCTGCTGATTGCCGACACGGATCAGAACGGCCAGCGCGACTCGGCTAACAAAATTGGCGAGATGATGACGGGCATGATGGGAAAGGGAATTAACTTCTCGGTATGCTCTTTTGCCGAGTTCAACCTTGTGGCCAATTCGATAGCGGGAATAATATATGCCGGCAACGACTATCTTTACGTCACGATGGTTCAAAAATCGCGCGGATTGTTCAACAAAATCCACGGGTTTGGCTATGACCTCGGAAAACTGATCGATGGCACAATCAATTCACTGCTTGGCGGCTACGAGAGCGTTAATATCATTCCTCAGCTTATCGACGGCCACACCTACGACCAGATTAATTCCTACAACCAGCCTGATATCAAATCGGATGACAGGTACATCGTCGAGTATGGCAAGTACGTGGGTGAATTTCCGAAACAATTCTTTATCACGGGATACTACAGGAAGGTGCCGTTCTTCACTCCCGTGATAATAGAGAGAAATAATCTGTCGAACCGCTACGACAACCTCTCGATATGGGCAAGCGCGAGCATCAGGAACATGGAAAAATCCAGCTCGCCCGCGAACATGATGATTTACGACATAATCAACAAGAGTCTGGAGTACAGAGTGCTTTCCGTTTATACCAGCTTCCTTGCACTGGAGACGGACAAGCGCGACACGATCGCGCGCGACGACGACGTGGTGCCTGTGGAGCTGATGTATTTCAACGGCTATGCCCGCGAGAAGGGAATCGACCTTCTCTGGGCCACTGCCTCCGAGACGAACAACTACGGCTTCTATATTGAGAGGCGGGTTCAGGGCGATGCCACGAAATGGGAGACCATAGGCTTTGTGGCCGGTGCCGGCGATTCGAAAACGATCAGGAACTATAACTATTTCGATGGCGAGGTGGCGCCGAACAATACTTACCAGTACTGGCTGCGCCAGGTGGATAAGGACGGCACATCGACCTCGGGCACGAAAATAATCACGGTGAAATACGATGCATCGTTCAACCTGACATTGGAGCAGAATTATCCGAATCCGGTGAACAAGGAGACGAAGATCGTGTTCACACTGCCATCAGAAAATTACACGAAAGTAGAGATCGTTGACATGATGGGCAACGTGGTTAAGGTTCTGATGGAAGGCCGCATGGCAGCCAACCGCTACGAGGCATTCTGGGACGGCCGTGACTGCAGGGGAGAGATGCTCCCGAACGGGACATACCTCTGCAAGCTGACCTCGGGCGGCGAGACAAGAGTGATCAAGATGATGGTGAGCCGTTAATAATGGTTGTTAAGCAGATAACAGCAAGTGAAAAATAAAGCCGCGGCACTGCCCGGCAGAAAGCAAAGAGGCCGTTGCCATGGGGCAGCGGCCTCTTTTTATAATCACTCGTCATCCGGAATATTACCAGATATTTGCCCTCTTCTCGGGAGCGATGTAATTCTTGTCACCAGGCTTGACGTCGAAAGCTTTATACCAAGCGGGAATATTTGCCACTCCGCCGATAGTGCGGAATTTGCCCGGAGAGTGAACGTCTTCTTTAACGCGTTTCATGAGCTCTTTGTCGCGAATGTTATTCTTCCAGACGTTTGCATACGAGAGGAAGAATCTTTGATCAGCCGTGAAACCGTCAATCTTGGCAGGTTCCTTGCCGTTTTTGGCTTTTGTAAGCGCGTTATAGGAAACAGTCAGGCCGCCGAAATCAGCTATATTTTCGCCGATCGTAAGCTTGCCGTCGATCTTAATGTCGTCAATAGCAACGTAATTGCTGAACTGATCAATCAAGGGCTGAATCATCCCCGTAAATTTCTCCGCATCTTCTTTTGTCCACCAGTCATTAAGATTACCATAAGCATCGTACTGCCTGCCCTGATCGTCGAAGCCGTGAGTCATTTCATGGCCGATAACCACGCCGATGCCGCCATAGTTGACAGCGTCATCACCATCCATATAGAAGAACGGCGGCTGAAGAATGGCAGCAGGGAACACTATCTCGTTCATGTTGGGGCTGTAGTAGGCATTTACTGTCTGAGGAGTCATGCCCCATTCCGCGCGGTCAACCGGCTTGCCGATCTTAGCAATATCGCGCCTGAACATGAAGTTTTCGGCGGCAAGCACGTTCTTAACGTAGGAATCTCTTGAAATATCCAGGGAAGAATAATCGATCCATTTATCGGGATAACCGATTTTCACGTTCATCTTCTGCAATTTTTCAACAGCTTTCTGCTTTGTCTGATCGCTCATCCATGCCAGATTCTGGATCCTTTCCTTCAGGGACTTTTTCAAATTGCCGACGAGCTCAAGCATTCTTTGCTTTGCTTTTGCCGGAAAATATTTTTCCACGTATTTCTTGCCGACTGCCTCGCCAAGCGAGCTGCTCGTCTGGGCGAGAACGCGTTTCCACCTGTCTTTCAGCTTCGTCGTGCCGCTGAGCGCGGTGCCGTAGAAATTGAAGTGCTCGTTAACGAAATTGCTGCTGAGGAAATAAGCTGTTTCATTTATTAAATTCCAGCGGAGGTAGAGCTTCCAGTCATCGATGGATGTTTCCCTGGCAATTTTGCCCATTTCCTTGAAAAACGGCGTCTGGCACACGTTTACAGTGGCGAGGCTGTTCAGCCCTATTGCCGTGAAGTACTTGTTCCAGTCGATGGCCGGGGAGAGAGTAACGAGCTCCTTCACCGGCATCTTGTTGTAATTTTTGATCGGGTCGCGCAGCTGCAGGTTCGTGAAAGAAGCCTTGGCAAGCTTTGTTTCAAATGCCATGATTCTCGAGGCGGCATTATTGGCCTTGTCGGCTGCAAGTCCTGCAAGTGCAAGCATTTTTTCGATGTGCTTCACGTATTCGCCACGAATTTCTTTGGAGCGGGCGTCATCCGAAGTGTAGTAATCCCTGTCGGGCAGTCCCAGGCCGCCCTGGTAGAGGTTGCAGATGATCATGTTGCTGTTTTTCTCGTCCTGCCCCGCATAAAGGTTGAAGAGCGGGCGGATGCCGATTGAATGCAGGTAGGCCAATTCGGTTTGCACTCCGGCAAAATCGCGGATGGCATCGATTTTGTCCAAGTCTTTCTGAAGCGGTTTGATGCCTTCGGCTTCAATCCTGGCAGTGTCCATGCCGCTGGCATAAAAATCGCCGATCTTCTGGTCTTCAGAGCCTTTCTTCGCGCCCTTATTCTTAGCTGCCTCTTCGAAAAGAGTGCGCAGCATCTTGGCATTGCTTTCAGCAAGCATTTCGAAAGCGCCATATCTGCTAAATTCGTCCGGAATCGGATTTTTTTTCAGCCAATTGCCGCAGGCATAATCATAGAAATCATCTCCGGGCTTTACGGAGAAGTCCATGTCGGCTGAATCAATTGCTTTTAAATTCATGCTGTTAACCTCGTTTGTCCTTTCAAGCTTCGAGCAGCCGGCCGTGATGGTTGCGCCTGCAAAAAGCAAAATGAGGTTTCTGAGGCCTTTGTTGATCCTGAACATATAATTCAATACCCTAAAAAATTATGTGAAAAACACAAACTCCAAAAATGGATGGTACGAAATAAGCAATAAAAAGTGACATTTAAAACGGGAAATAACGATTAAAAAAGTTATAACCTGCCGATAACATCTCAATGGTTTATGGGGATTATCGAATGCCCGAAATTTTCGCCGCAGATAGTGAAATCAGGAAAATATTCTGGAAAATCGAACTTTAAAATCTTATATTTGAGTATTAGTTTATATTTTATCCGGAATGATCATGAACAGGGAAAACTTAACAAAAGAGCAGCTGCTGAGGGAGATAGAAAGGCTCGAGAGTTCCCTTCTGGAGCTGAAAACTTCTCTGGATCTGAAGGAGATCGAGTCTGATTTGGCCGACCGGATAATTGTTGACACGAGAATTGCCGACAAAAAGGAATTCCATGGTATTTTTGATACCAGGCTTTCCGATTTCGAATTTGAAAATGCCTCACAGCAATACAAGTTGATTGCCGATAACTCGACAGACGTCGTATGGCTTATGAACCTGAACCTGCAGTTCCTGTTTATAAGCCCCGCCATAACGGAATTCATGGGCTACGCGCCCGGCGAATTCCTTCAGCTGGACATCGAAAACGTGCTGACTCCCGATTCACTGAAAAGAATTGTAATTCTTATCAGAAATATATTCAGTGAGATAAAAAAAGGGGATTCAAGTTTGCTCGGCCGGTCCTGGAAATTGGAAGCATCCTACAGGCATAAAAACAAGAAAATTGTCGTCGGCCAGACCACAATCAGGTTGTCCGTCGATCCCGAAAACGGTACCGTTATTGGCATTCAGGGATCAACGAAGGACATAACCGCGGTGAAGATCGCCGAAAAGGCCCTCTATACGGGCCGCAAGAAATTCAGGGCGCTGTTCTGCAATTCCCCGTTCGGTATTGTCTATGCCGAGCCATCCGGAAAAATTATCGAGGCCAATGCCAACGCCGTCCAGGCACTCAGGCTGGGCAGCGAGGAAGAAGCCTCGAAAATTAACATACTATCGCATAAGCCGTTTCTTGATACCGGCGTGGCACGGTCCTTCCTCCGGTGCATCGGCACCGGCGCGCAGATGGCAATCGAGTCGGCTTACGTGGATGACAAAGGCGCTGCCAGCCATTTCAGCTTCACTTTAATCCCGCTTCTTGATGAAGCGAGGCGTGTCACCTCCGTGCTGATCTACGCGAGGGACATCTCGCAGAGGAAAATTCACGACAGATCGCTCCTCGAAAGCGAGGAACGCTTCAGGAAGCTTGCCGACAATATAAACGACGGCATATTGATAACCGAGAATGACAAGGTGGTGTTCATCAACGACAGGGCTTTCGATATTTTCGGCATCACACATGACGACGTGGAGAATAAAGCATTTTCCGTTTTTGATCTGGCTGCTCCCGACGAAGTCAAAAGAATAAAAGAATACCAGGAAAGGCTGAACAGGGAAAAAAGGGCCACGGGCTCGGTTGATTTTTGGATAATTACGCGCGACGGCGTCAGGAAGTATGTGAAAACAAGGCACATGGCATCCTATTATTCCGAGAACAAGAAAACGAAATACTTTGTGGTGGCCGATTTTTCGGAGAGGCGGAAGTACGAGGATGAGCTGAAGGAGCTCGTCAGGGATCTGAAGACGAGCCGCAGCATAACGGAGGAATATGCCAGCAGCATGGAGGATATACTCGCGCAGCTGACGGAGAGCGACGATGCCCTGAGGGAGGCGGTGGCCGCCAAGGACAAATTCTTTTCGATTATCGCGCACGACCTGAGGAACCCAATCGGATCCTCTGCCCAGCTTTCCGGACTGCTTTTCGAGCAATATCCAATGCTCAGCGACGAGGAGAGGATCGAGATGATCGACAGCATGAACAAATCAATCCGAAGTGCCTACGAGCTGCTTGAAACACTGCTGAAATGGGCACGCTCCCAGACGGGCAGCATCGAGTTCAAGCCGGTCTTCATCGACCTGAAAAATCTGGTGGACAACGTCGCGGAGCAGGTCAGCGGCCAGCTGCAGAACAAGTCCCTGAAGCTTATCAACAACATTCCGGTTTTCTCTTATGC
>CAZIHB010000060.1:0-8961 GCA_964538535.1 uncultured Hyphomicrobiales bacterium
CTACGACCTTTTCGACCGCAAGGGATGGGAGCCCAGAGGCACGGACTATACTATCTATAGAACCATGTTCTGGCTGGACGGACATGACATCAGGAAAAACGAGACAACAGGCGTGGATGAGAACAACGTTCTCACAAGCTACGACCAGAAACACATTAAAGCATACCTCGAATCGGGCGACTTGGCAAAGAGCGTCAAGAAGAACTTCTTCACCTCGAGCCAGGATTTCGTAAGAAACAATGATTCCACATTCATTGCAACCTACTTCAAGGCTGATGCCGCCGATCCTTCCAATCCTCTTGGTGATGGCGTGGATTACAGCGGCAATTCTCTCAAGGGTATCATTGTCGGCCGCAACCTGTTGTACAAAGTAATTCCGACAACACTCGAGACTTTGCATGCAGCCCAGTACCCGGCTAACTATCCTCAGCCGGGCCTCATGTATCTACTCTCGGGCGGAACGGGCATCGGCCGCATGGGTATGATTTACACCAACGTGGCATTTAATCCCAAGAAGTACAAGAATGTTGACTCAGTGCCGGCTGACCTTAAAATTGCCTGCATTCCGACCACGACACTTAAATACAATGCAGTCAACCTTGGCGTTGAATGGCGCCACTGGGAAAAGGGTGACCAGGTATTGAGAGCTATTCTCGACTTTGCAGAGACAAACGACGGCAACGTGGTTCCTGTTGAACTTCTCGACATGACGGCTGCTCAGGCCGGCAATAGAGTTGACATCAACTGGTCAACAGCCAGCGAAATCAATTCAGCAAGGTTCGAAGTTGAAAAAGCACAGCTTACCAATGCAGGCAGAACATCCTTCGAGAAGATCGACGAGATGAGTGCTGCAGGCAATTCAAACTCGATTCGCTACTATGGCCCGGTTGTTGACAAGAACGTCGAATATGGCAACACATATGCTTACCGCTTGAAGATGATCGACCGCGATGGCGATTATAGCTACAGCGATGAGAAAGTTGTTGAAATGAACGGCTCGAATGGCAACATCAACCTTGGCGAAATTTACCCGAACCCCGTTTCTACGGTTTCGAACTTCGAATTCACATTGTCAGCCGAGATGAACGTTGAAATATCGCTCTTCGATATCAACGGCAAACAAGTTGCAACGCTTGCCAATTCAAGAATGAATGCCGGCACGCATGATATAGCAATTGAAGCCGATGCTCTCACGAGCGGCGTTTACACGATTATCGTCAAAGCAGGCGATGTTGTTCTTACAAAGACAATCAACGTTGTGAAATAATCAACGCTCGATATAATAAGTCAAAGGCTGCCCGGTTCGCCGGGCAGCCTTTTTTTATTTATCCGCGCTCCCGAGAGGAGCTTTGATTCTATGGCTATTAAAGTTTATTGTTCAGCTTTCGGCACCACATCGATTCTTATCATGTTCCCGTCAACAAGATACTTCGCTGCAAAGTCCGCCGTGTCGCGATAAGAGATTTTCTTGTATATTTCCATCATCTCGAAGAGTTTCCCCGGCTCCTCGAGGAAAAGCTCGAGATTGCAGGCAATATCAACTATACCCGAGGAATATTGAATTTCGTTTGCCATCTGTGTGGCCAGCTTTGCTTTTGTCCTTTTCAGCCTGCTCTCGTCTATCCCCTCCCCGGCAATCATGTCAACCTGCTCCTTCAGCGCGGCATATAGAGCGTCCGCCGTAGTTTCCGTGTCATTCGCAATGGCGTAGAATGTTAGCAAAGTGTCGTGTTCCCGCTTGTCGGCAAATGCACCGACCTGCGAAGCGATCTGCCTGTTATAGACCAAAGTGTTATAAAGTATCGAGCTGCGCCCGGTCGATGCTGCATTGGCGATTATCTCCGCAATAAAAACGGAATCATCGAGAAATCCCGGCGAGTGAAATCCCAGAAAAACGGCGCAGAGTGGCGAGACGTCCTCGATCCTCGCGCTGCGGCCGGCAAGCTCGTATTGATGGCTGTATTCCCGCCTCGGGGGTTTGGAACCTGCGAGTGGCTTTTTTTCAAAATACTTTTTGGCGAGCTCAAGCACCTCATCAAATTCAATGTCTCCTGCTATGGCCAGGCAGGCATTGTCGGGCCTGTAAAACGAGTTGAAGAACCCCGAAGCATCCTCCATCGTGCATCCGGCCACATCTTCCTTCCTGCCGTGAACCTCCCAGGAATATGAGCATTCCGCGGAATATGCATTCTCAGCGAGACTTTCCCGCCACCTGCCATACGGCTGGTTCTCGACCGTCTGGCGTATTTCCTCTGTCACTACTTTCTTCTGATTCTCAAGTGCTTCCTCGGTAAGTTCGAAATTGAACATCCGGTCTGATTCGAGCCAAAACGCCAGCTCAAGCTGATGCCTGGGCACCGTCATCTCGTATGACGTCCAGTCATAAGTAGTATAAGCATTATTTGTCCCGCCGGCGGAAGAACACAATTTATCGAACTCCCCTTTCGGCACATTTCTCGATCCTTCAAACATCAGATGCTCGAACAGGTGGGCAAAACCGGTTTTATTGTCACGCTCATCCTTCGATCCCACCCTGTAAGACAGGTTTATGCTGGCAATCGGAGCCTTTTTCGACTGAAACATGACAATCCTCAGCCCGTTTGCCAGTGTATGAGTCTGCATGGGTATTGATTTTCTCAACAAATCGGGGTTCATATTTTTACCTGCCATAAGCTATGGTTTTTAATCAATTTTTTTATATTTTACTAAATTAACGGATTTTTTAGTAAGAACAATTGAAAAGACTATTATATGCCGGTAGTATTGATAACGGGCGGTGCCAGAAGGCTGGGCAGGTCAATGGCGTTGGGCTTCGCCCGGAAAGGGTGGCAGGTAGGTATAATATATAACTCATCACCCGAAAAAGCAGCCGCCACAATCGATGAGATAAATACCATTGGTGCAGGGTGCACTTCGTTCAGGGCCGATGTCCGCTCATCCGCGGAGATCAACGATGCATTCAGCCATGTTGCCTCGAAGCTCGGTGTGCCGGATCTGCTGATTAACAACGCGGGCGTATTTCCGCCCCCGGCAAAGCTCGAGGATGTTGACGATGCACTATGGGACTCCACAATGAGCATCAACCTGCGGGCATATTTCTATACTGCCCGGAAGTATTCTGCCATCTGCACCTGCGGCAGAATCATCAACATTGCTTCTCTCGGCGCTTTTGAGACATGGAAGGAACGCATCCCCTACAACGTGTCGAAAGCAGGGGTGATACGCCTGACGGAGGCTCTGGCCCGCGAACTCGCCCCGCGGATTCAGGTCAATGCCGTCAGCCCCGGCACAATTGAAGTACCCGGGGAAGAATCATCCGATGCGGGCATCGTTCCGCCTTCACGCGTGCCGATGCTTCGCCACGGCACAACAGATGATTTGTTCGACGCGGTTTACTTTTTCGCCACCTGCTCGAAATTTATAACCGGGCAGAACCTGAATGTGGACGGCGGCTACCATCTCGTTAAATAATTCGAACGAAATTGCATATTTTTCGTATATATTTTTAGACCATCATTTATTTAAGGCAATTATGAAAAAAGAAGCGAACGAACATTTGATGCCGACAATGAGCAAGGCATACGACAACAGGGAATTCATACACAGCATGGACGGAAGGACAATACGCTTGCTTGCCGAATATCTTTACCCCGAGCAATTTTTCCGCAAAAATTCCATAAACAAGACAATTGCTTTCTTCGGATCAGCCAGGGTGCCGGCACCGGAAGATTACAAAGAGAAGACCGAGGCGCTCCAGGCAGCGCTCGAAACTGCGGCACCGGAAGATAAAACTTCCATAAACGAAGAGATAAAAAAACTTGAGAGATTCACAGAGATGACGGAGTCGTATGCCGACGCCTGCAGGCTCGCCGAGATGCTTTCAGAGTGGTCCATGACGCTACAGCCGAAGGACAGGTATTATATCTGCACCGGAGGCGGCCCCGGCATGATGGAAGCAGCCAACAGGGGAGCGCGCCAGGCCGGCAGCCCCAACATCGGGCTCAATATCAGCCTTCCGTTCGAGCAGCACCCGAATCCGTATATCACACCCTCACTCAATTTCGAGTTCCATTATTTCTTCATGCGCAAGTTCTGGTTCGTTTACCTCACGCGCGCAGTGGTCGCCCTCCCCGGCGGATTCGGAACTATGGACGAGCTATTCGAACTACTCACGCTCAAGCAAACCAAAAAAGTTCGGAAACCCATCCCGATCGTGCTTTATAACGAGAAATTCTGGCGCAAGCTCTTCAATTTTGAATATCTTGTTGAAATCGGAATGATCAATAAAGCTGATCTTGACCTCTTCCACTACTCCGATTCGCCCGAGGATGCATTCGATTTCATCACAACGAATTTGAAAAAGTTCAACAATATATAAAAAACCAATGATGAAAACTCTTAATGCATTTATATTAGCGATCGTGCTTTTTGCAGCGCAGTGCGCCATGGCAGGCGAGGTAAAACTCGTTCCTGCCATCCCCACTGCACCGGGCAAATTGCATATCACATATGCTTCCGGCTCGAACATGAAGAATTTTGTGCCCCGGAATGCCAAAATTTTTTGCTATGACAACTCTTCCAATACTCCCGCGGCGTTCGATGTGCCTCTCTCTAATGATGGCAATTTGTGGAATGCCGAGTTCGAGGTGCCGCCAGGGACCGTGTTTGGATTGATCTCGGTCTCGCTGAGCAGGGACGAGAGGATCATCACCGACAACAACAGGACGAATTTCTGGGAGTTCAGGGTGGGCGACGAGAACAAGAAGCCGCTTGAATATGCCTGCCTGCGTGATGCTCTGACCCGACTTGGAGTCTCGCAGCCCGGGGTTGAAAGGCGCGTGGATTTCAGGGCTGCCCTATCCTCGCTGCAGGAAGAGCTGAAATACTATCCGGCGAATATACAGGCACGCATCGGGCTTTCCTCGCTGCAGTTTGATATGAAAAAAATCAGCAACTCCAACTTTAAGGACACTGTCTCGAAGATTGTCGAGACCGCCCGCAGCATTCAGGACGAGAATACAGTGAGGGCCGTTGTCAGGGCATTGAGGTCAATAAACGAAACTGAACGCGCCGATGAACTCGAGAAGAATTTTGCCGAAAAATATCCCCGCAGCGAGACCGCCGAAGATTTCGCGCTTGCCAGGCTTGCCGAAGCAGAGTCGCTGAAGCAATTCACGGTGCTTGCCAAAGCATTTTTCGAGAATTTTCCTGCTTCCGAATCCCGCGAGAAAGTTTTCTCGGCCGTCGTCACGGCATCGATTCAGAATAACAAATACAAGGCTCTGATCAAATACCTGAAATCCGTTAGCGGCATCCCGCCATCCATTTACAATCGGATTGCGCTTGCCCTGCCTGACAACACGGAACTCCTTCCCGATTCGAAGCTAAGCACCCGGATCTCGGAAGCCCTCACGATGAATACATTAGCACTCGATTCTTTGCCGGCATTCGCCGCCAGAAGACCGAAGAATATCCCGCCTTCCGATTGGAATCGGGAAATGAACAATTATAAGGCCTCTTTCCTCGCCTCTCGGGCGCTCATCGAGGCTAAGGGCGGGCTCTTCAACGAGTCTCTGGCCGATTATACCACCGCGCTCGGAATGCTTAAATCCAATGCCGGGCCCGATGTGTCGCACGGTGCAATGCTCGTCTGCAAAGAGCTCGGCCGGGATTCGCTCCTGCTCGAAATTGGAAGAAACGTCATATTGGCCTCGAAGGCTGATAAAAACTGCATCGAGCTATATTCTGCAATCCTGAATAAGCACTCCGGGAGCCCCCTGGGCACGAGTTTCCAGCCTGCCGACACACTGGGGAGGATGGCTTTTGATAAGGACGTGGAACTGCTTTACGCGAAAAAATTGGATATGGAGCAAGGCGAGACAGCTTTCAAAACACTTGACGGCCGGGTGGTGGAGCTTAACGATTACGCAGGAAAGATCGTCGTGCTCAATTACTTTGCTTCATGGTGCGAACCATGCCAGACTATGTTTCCCGTGCTCAACAAACTCTCCGAGCATCCAAGCTTCAAAAATGATATTGTTTTCCTCGGGACCGATGTCTGGGAAAAAGATGACGTCAATATATCTGACCTGAAAGAGTTTCTTGAAGAATCCGAAGTCTCATTCAACGTGGTGATTGACGAAACCGGCATCACTCCGCAGAAATTCGGTATAACAGGGCTGCCTGCAACGCTGATGTTCGACCGTGCCGGCAAGCTGCAATATATATTGAGCGGATTCACCGACGATGAGACTTACACCGCGGAAATCACGAAGAGAATCGAAGCACTTAAAAAATATTAGGGCTGCAGGATGGATAAAATAAGATGCGAATGGTGCCTAAAAACCGAAATCGAGAAGGCGTATCATGATGAAGAATGGGGCACACCACTGCATGACGACAGGAAACTATTTGAATTCCTGATCCTCGATGCATTCCAGGCAGGACTAAGCTGGAGGACAATACTTAACAAACGGGAAAATTTCAGAAGAGCATTTGACAATTTTGAAGCAGAGGTTATCGCCGGATACGGCGATGATAAACGGGCTGAATTGTTGAGCAATCCCGGAATCGTTCGAAACAGGCTGAAAATCATGGCTGCCGTCACCAATGCGAAAGCATTCTTGAAGATTCAGGAGGAATACGGAAGCTTCGACTCTTTCATCTGGCAATTCTGCGGCGGCAAGCCGATAGTCCATTCATTCGAGAGTATCGGCCAGGTGCCTGCCCGCTCCGAAGAATCTGACAACATGAGCAGGGAATTGAATTCTCTGGGCTTCAAGTTCGTCGGCTCCACTATTTGCTATGCTTTCATGCAGGCAGCCGGAATGATCAACGACCATACGGTAAATTGCTGGAAATATGAAGCTCTCACCCGATCTTATCCCCACACGCATTCCTAATGCCTGACAACAATGGATACTTTATCGGCTTCGCCGTTCGGAATCAGCCTCCGGGCGGCGTTTCCGTTTCTGACCCCTATTTCGAGATAGGCCGAGCTGCCAAAGTAGGCCAGGTTCTCGCCAATCTCAACATCGGCATATGTTTCTTTAATCCCCCGTATCATTTGCCCGTTAACGATCACCTCGGCTTCAGGCAGGTTTTCGTTTTTCAGCCTGTCCGATTTCAATGTGGTGATCAGGTTGCCGAACCTGTCAATGTGGATGATATCTGCAGAAAAAATGCCCCTTGGATGCTCGCTCGCGGGGACAAAGAGGCCAAGCTCGAGTTCGCCGGGGTCGATCGGCACCCCCAGAAGATTCGGGTTCTGAGTTTTTGACAGTAGAGCCGCTGCCGGCGCAAACACGTCCCGGCCATGAAAAGTTTTGCTGACCGGCCCGCGCGTCAGCAGCTGAAGCTTTATTTCCCAGGCTCCCGTTACTTCATATTCGGCCGCCACCATCGATGCGATGCCGTTATTCGGGCAAATAATATATTTGTTCCCGAAATGCATCACTACCGGCTTCCGAGAAGTCCCCACCTCGGGATCGACGACTGCCATGCAGACGGTTCCCGCGGGAAAATAGTCGAACGCAGTCCTGAGCACGTACATGGCAGACTTGATGTTCTGCGGGGGAATCTCGTGGCATATATCTATCACCCTTATTCCGGGATCAATCTGATATATAACACTTTTGATCACTCCCACGTAAGAATCGCTCAGCCCGAAATCAGAAAGAAAAGCAATCGGTGACATAACTACCTCACGCAAATTCTGCTGGTATTTCAAAAATAAATTTCGAACCGTGCCCCGGTTCGCTTTCCGCCCAAATTCTCCCGTCGTGCATTTCGATAAAGTGCTTTGCAATCACAAGACCCAATCCTGACGATGATTCACCTCCGGTCGGCCTGGATGAGAGAGTGCCGAAAGCCGTGAATAACTGCTTCGTTTCTTCGGGCTGAAGGCCCGGGCCGTTGTCCTTCACTTCAAACCGCACGAGCTGTCGGTTCCTTCCTGCCTTAAGAAGCAACGTTCTCGCCTCGATTTCCGTGTCCGAAGGAGAATACTTCACGGCATTGCTGATCAGATTATCTACTGCCCTGAATATTTTTTCCATGTCGATATTCAGCATCAAATCGGCGCTGCACTCCTTTGCATGGCAGATCGACTGGGACTTCCTTCTTGCACATGGCAGGTTATTCTCAATCGCCGCGGCCACAACATCCGCGAAGTTTGAAGGGGATTTGTGGATAGTCACTTTCCCGCTTTCTATCTTTGAGTATTCAAGCAGCTCATTGACAAGATTAAGAACTTTTTTTGATGATTGAAGAATAATTTCGAGTTCTTCGTGCTCTTCATCCGTCGAGTTGCAATTGTTCTTCAGCATCTCGGCAAGCAGTGAGATGGTCGTCATCGGATTCTTAAGGTCGTGGACGTTCATCCGGATAAATTTGTTCTTAAGATCGATGGCAGATTGCAGCACTTCGTTCTTCTCGGTCAGTTTCTTGAGCTTAACCAAATTCTTGGCTCTGGCTATCATCTCGTGACTATCGAAAGGCTTAGTGACGATATCATTGCAGCCGGACTCGAATCCGGCCACCTTCGCATCAACGTCGTTCATTGCCGTTATGAAAATGACCGGCAGCTCGAACATCGAGTACTTCTCTCTCACTTTCCTGCATATTTCGAAGCCGCTCAGCTCAGGCATGATCACATCAAGCACAAGCAGATCCAGCCCTTCGCTTTCGCTGAGTATTTTTAAAGCCTTTGACGGGCAATCCGTAGAAATCACTTCATAATTCAGCGATTCAAAATATTTCGTAATCAGTTTTAATGTCGAAACCTCGTCCTCAACGATCATTACCTTTGCAGAGTGTTCGTCCCTCGTGTATGCCGATATATTTTCAGTCATCACCATTTTGCACCCGATTGTCAGCATCATTTCAATAGACAAATATACTTTACAGGATTTAATATTAGTACAAATTTTCTTCCGCCCTTAATAAAAAAACTCCCCGAAT
>CAZIHB010000061.1:0-8957 GCA_964538535.1 uncultured Hyphomicrobiales bacterium
TCGCACATCCGCAATACCCCATCGATGACCTGAGCCCGCCTACGATCTGATAAATCGTGTCGCTGACGCTGCCCTTGAATGGCACCCTTCCCTCGATTCCCTCGGGAACGTACTTGGAAATGCCGGCCTCAACATCCTGGAAGTACCTGTCGGCGCTTCCCTGGCTCATCGCTCCGAGAGACCCCATGCCGCGATAGACCTTGTAGGCCCTGCCCTCGTATATAATTTTCTCGCCCGGGCTTTCCTCGTGGCCTGCAAAGAGATTCCCGATCATCACCACGTCCGCGCCCGCGGCGATGGCCTTCGGCACGTCTCCAGTCTGCTTGATGCCGCCGTCGGCAATAACCGGTATCCCGTATTTTGCCGCCGCGTCGGAAACGTTCAGCACTGCAGTCAGCTGCGGCACTCCCACGCCCGCCACGATCCTCGTGGTGCAGATCGAGCCCGGCCCGATGCCTACTTTCAGCGCATCCGCGCCCGCGTCGATAAGCGCGAGGGCAGCCTCGGCCGTGGCAATATTGCCCGCCACAACCTGAAGCGAAGGAAACCTTGCTTTAATCTTTTTCACCGTCTCTATCACACCGAAACTGTGGCCGTGTGCTGTGTCAACGAAGATTGCATCCACGTTCACTTCCACGAGCGCGGCCACGCGGTCGAGAGTGTCACACGTCACGCCCACGCCCGCGGCCACCCTGAGGCGCCCGAGCTCATCCTTGCAGGCGTTCGGGTGCGTTTTCTTTTTCTGGATGTCCTTGAACGTGATCAACCCCTTCAGGACAAAAGACTCGTCCACCACCGGCAGCTTCTCTATCCTGTGCTTCTGCAGCAGGGCCTCGGCCGTTTCAAGAGTTGTATCGCACGACACGGTGATAAGCCTGTCCTTCGTCATCACCTCGGCAATTTTCTCGCCCGGATCCGGCTTGAATCGCAGGTCGCGATTGGTGACAATGCCGATAAGCTTCATGGATTCATCAACGATCGGGATGCCGGAAATATGATATTTTGCCATCAGCTGAAGAGCGTCTTCAACCGTTTTATCCACGGTGAGAGTGATAGGCTTCTGTATCATCCCGCTCTCGGAACGCTTCACGCGGTCAATAAGATCGGCCTGCTCGGCAATGGTGTTGTTCTTGTGAACCACACCGATACCTCCCTCCCTGGCTATGGCGCGAGCCATCTCCGCCTCGGTGATCGTATCCATGGCCGCGCTTATTAGCGGTATATTGAGTTTTATTTTATTCGTAAGCTTTGTTTCCAAGTTCGTATCGCGCGGTAAAACGCTCGAGTATCTTGGAACGAGAAGGACGTCGTCGTAAGTTACGCCTTCGAATGCAATTTTTGGATGATCCATAATTTCCTGCCGTGCTAATACCTGAAAAATCAAATTTTTTATCACAAGTGCCCGATCGAATTTCCTCCGGCACCCACCCGGGCAGAACTGCCGCGGGAAAGCCACATCAACCGGGCCGGCCCGAGTATAAATACAGCGAAAGCAAAGGCCGCGCGGGCCTTCGCTTTCGCTTACGAGTTGTTTATATGTTCACGGGCCTTAATCTCCGCGTCGGCAAAAAGCATTTTCTCTTTCGCCGAGAAGACCGAGGCCTCGTCCTTGGCGGCTTTCAGCTGCTCCCGGGCCTGTTTATAATCGGCGATTGCCCGGCTGATGTCTATCAGCTCGGCTTTTATTGCCTTATCGACTATAACGGATACCTTATTCTTAAGCACTTCCACGAAACCCGAAGAAATCGCGAAATGCAGTTCTTCGTCCTCGGTGTCACGGATTGTGATCATGCCGGGAACGAGCGATGATACTATCGGAGCATGATTGATAAGCACCTGGAACGGCGATTGCCCCCCGGGCACCGTGATCGTCCTGGCCTGCCCGGCGTATTCCTGGCCGGCCGGAGTGACAATCTCTATTTCGAGCAGTGTTTCTGCCATGGTTTGTCCCGGAATTTTTTATTTATTCTTTTTCCATTTATCAAATACTTCGTCGATAGTGCCGCAATAGGTGAACTCGCCCTCCGGCACCTCGTCGCACTCGCCGTCGAGAATTGCCCTGAAGCTGGCGATCGTGTCGCTGATCGTGACGTATCTGCCCTCGATGCCGAGGAAATGCTCTGCCACGTGGAATGGCTGAGAGAAGAATTTCTGAATTTTCCTGGCGCGGTAAACGGCCAGCTTGTCCTCGTCCGATAGCTCGTCCATGCCGAGGATGTTGATAATATCCTGCAGGTTCTTGTAGGTCTGAAGCACATTCACGCAGCGGCGGGCGGTGTCGTAATGCTCATCGCCGAGCACGAGCGGATCCATGATCCTCGAGCTCGAATCCAGCGGGTCAACTGCCGGGTAGAGGCCCAGCTCGCTGATGGCGCGAGAAAGCACCGTCTTTGCATCAAGGTGAGTGAAAGTGTTTGCCGGGGCCGGGTCAGTAAGGTCGTCCGCCGGGACGTAAATTGCCTGCACTGAAGTGATGGAGCCTTTCTTCGTCGAGGCAATCCTCTCCTGCAGCGCGCCGAGCTCCGTGGCAAGCGTCGGCTGATAGCCCACGGCCGAGGGCATGCGGCCCAGCAGAGCAGACACCTCGGATCCTGCCTGGATGAAGCGGAATATATTATCAATAAAGAGAAGCACGTCCCTGCCCTCTGTGTCGCGGAAGTACTCTGCCACGGTCAGAGCCGTAAGGGCCACCCTCGAGCGTGCCCCGGGGGGCTCGTTCATCTGGCCGAAGATGAGGGCCGTCTTGTCGAGCACTCCCGATTCAGTCATCTCGACGTATAGGTCATTTCCTTCGCGGGTGCGCTCGCCAACGCCGGCAAAGCATGAATACCCGCCGTGGTGCTTGGCTATGTTATGAATAAGCTCTTGAATAATCACCGTTTTGCCCACGCCGGCGCCGCCGAAGAGGCCAGTCTTGCCGCCCTTGGTGAAGGGCTGGATCAGATCTATCACCTTTATGCCGGTTTCGAACATTTCTTTCGTCGTCGTGAGCTCTTCAAAGGGCGGCGCGGGCTTGTGTATCGATGAATGCGACTTGGCCTTGATGGGCGGCTTGCCGTCTATCGCCTCGCCGATGATGTTCACCATGCGGCCAAGCATTTCGGGGCCCACGGGAATCGTTATGGGCGCCCCCGTATCCGTTACTTTCATTCCACGCACCAGGCCGTCTGTTGTATCCATGGCCACGGAGCGGACCCTGTCCTCCCCAAGATGCTGCTGCACCTCGCAAACCAAGATCTTATCACTGCCATCCTCTATTGATTTCAACGGGATGTGCAGGGCGTTCTGCACGGCAGGGATCTTTCCTTCCGGAAATTCCACGTCCACTATCGGACCGATTACCTGTACTATTTGGCCTTCGTTCATATCAGCTTTTCCTTTGAAGAAGTGATTTTATTTACCAATCAAAACAACCTAAAAACTAATAAATTTAGAATAATCTTAATTTGCAAAATTAGTGAAATATCATAAAACCGGCAAAAGAAATACTCAATTTTTTTTGCCTTGGCAAAAGATTTTTTTTGGCACCGCGCCCCGCCCGTTTCATATCGCCATGCTGCGCGCTTCTATTTCAAAGAACGAGGATCCTTCACCACACCATGTCCGCCGCGGCTTTCTCGGCCGTGGCAAGCGCATCCTGCGGCGTGGCGCCGAGAGCAGTCAGGTGCCCCATCTTCCTGCCCTCGCGGGATACTTTTTTATTATAGAGGTGCAGGCGCACCCGGTCGTTAGAAAGCAGCGGGACGATGTCGGAGGGCGTGCCCGGGCCGCCGCGCCGGCCAAGCAGGTTGATCATTGCCGCGCCGCCGGTTATCATGTCCGTGGAGCCAAGCGGCAGGCCGCACACCGCGCGTATGCAGTTTTCGTACTGCGAGGTGTAGCACGCCTCGATAGTGTAGTGGCCGGAATTGTGGGGGCGGGGTGCTATCTCGTTGACAAGGATTCCGCCGTCTCGCGTAAGGAACATTTCCACGCCGAAAACCCCGACGCCCTCAATCGACTCTACGCACTCCATCGCGATTTGCCGCGCCTTTTCAGCCCAGGCGTGTTCTATCCTCGCGGGCGCTATCACCTTGTGGCAGATATGATCCTGCTGCACCGTCTCAACGCAGGGATAAGCTTTCATCTTGCCGTCGCGCCCACGCGCCGCCATGACGGCAAGCTCCATGCTGAAATCGACAAATTCCTCGGCGTAAAGCGCGCGGCCCTCCGAGCCGCCCGTCAGCCCTGCCCGGGCGGATTCTATCCCGGCCTCGCTCTCGACGAGCGCGTTGCCGTAGCCGTCATAACCGTTGCGGCGGGCCTTAAGGACGAAGGGGTAGCCGTGCTTTTGCCCGAATGCGCGCGCCGCCCCGGTGCTTTCTATGGCCTCGAAGGCAGGCACGGGAATGCCGCGGGACGAAAATGTCTGCTTCTGAATATATTTATCCTGAACAAGGCGCATAGTGGCCGGGGAAGGGTAGAGCGGCCTTTCTTTGGCTATTCGCTCGAGTATTTCGGGGTCAATGAATTCATTCTCAAGGGTAATTATGTCCGAGGCTTCAATAAATTCTGCCAGTGCTTCGGGGTTCCCCCAGCCGCCGGGGAATTCGGCCTTTGTCATGTCTCCGGCGGGTGTGCCCGATTCTTTATCGATGATCGCGACGTTTATGCCCATCCTGTATGCATCCGAGTCCAGCATTTTGGCAAGCTGCCCCCCCCCGAGAATGCCCAAAACGAGTGGCTTGCCGCAGTTTCTTGTTGATTTTAACATATTGTCTTATTATATAGTTGCCATAATTACAAAAATACTTAAATTTTTTTTCTCAGCGTGCAATCGGTTGCAATTTTTAGTAACTTAAGCTTGTTTAAAATTTTTAAAATAAGTATTCGACTTCATTGAAAAAAGGAGAAAAAGCATTCGGCCTTCCACTAAAAATAATCGAAGACTCCGCGCCGGCAGCGGGCAGCGGGACTTTTCCGAGACCCGGGCTGAGCGGGAGGGTGCTCGTGCTGAGCCAGAGTTACGAGCCGCTCTGCATAACATCACCGCAGAAAGCCGTAGTCCTTCTGCTGCTTATGAAAGCCGAGATGATTGCTACTGACGGGGAGAGGGTGATTCACTCGGTCTCGAGGGCCTACCCGTTCCCGAGCGTCATAAGGCTGCTCGCCTATATAAAGCGCCCGCTCAGGCATATCGAGCCGGGCAGGAAAAATATACTGAAGCGCGACGGGATGAAATGCCAGTACTGCGGCCGAAAAGGGCTTCAGCTTACCGTTGACCATGTTATCCCCAAATCGCGCGGCGGGCAGGACACCTGGGAAAACCTAACGACCGCCTGTGTGCATTGCAACAACATCAAGGGCAACCGCACGCCCGAGGAAGCCGGGATGAAGCTGCTCACCAAACCAAAAGCACCAAGCTATCTCTTCTTCCTCAGGCAGCAGATCGGCAGCAGGGAGGATCCCTGGCGGCCCTTCCTCTTCATGGATTAATCTGCCCGGCTGCAGAGCCGCAGCTTTGCAGCGGGGAATAATAATGTAATTTATTTATGCCAATTTCTTATATTGGCCCGGGGAAAACAGGCTTTGGCTTCCCCGAATAATTATTATGTCTGACTTGGCGCAATGATTGCAGGTTAATAATGGATACGACGCTCTCCGTTTTCTTCAACACGGACAGGATTTATGTCACTCTTGTTGAATATCAGTCCGACGGGCTGAAGCTTTTATACTTGAATTCCACCGACCACAGGTTCGATGCCCAGAGCTGTGACGACGACGATTCGATGATGGCCGCACAGGAGCTGGAAGTGATACTCTCTGACATAAAAAATGATGTGGCACGGATCACCATCACACTTCCCTCCGAGAGCGTCATTGTCACTCAGTTCCCCGGCAGCACCGGGCTGCCGGAGCAGGCACTGCGCCAGCTCGTGGATCTCGAGATAAGGCAGGTATATCCGCAGTTCAATTTCTCCGATTTCACCATAGAGCTGATACCGCTCGTGAAATCACTCGAGGGAAAAGAGAAAATGATGGCGGTAATAATTCCAAACTCCGAGCTTCGAGCCTGCAGCGAGCTGCTCGCGCAGTTCAACCTGCCGGTGACGAGCATAGAAATTGCCCAGATGAACGCCCACAACTCTTTCACGTATAACTATCCCGAGCTTGCCGGCAAAAACGTGGCAATCATAGGCATACAGAACAACTTCATGGATATCAGCATGGTCTGCGGCCGAAAGCCGGCCTTCTACGCACTCGAATCCTTCACAGAGACTTCAGCCATAGGCGAGATAATTGAGAACAACCTCAGCAGGGTGCTGGCCACCATCGCTCCGACAATTGACGGGGCTTTCTTCTTCGGCAACGGCCTGACAAAGGACGTGATGATGTCGTGCTGGGAGACCTCGATGATGCTGGGCATCGAGGCAAAGCGCCTGAATGCCTTCAGGATGCTGAGGTCCGAGCTCGGCAGCAGGGAAAGAGAATACTGCTCGCGCACACTTCAGCTCTTCCCGCCCTGCATAGGCGGAAGCTTTCCGGCATATCACGAAAGATTGAAGCTCTATTGATATGAGAATAATCAGCGGGAAATATAAAGGCAGAAGATTCGATGATAAAATTCCCCCCGGAACACGGCCCACTCAGGATGCCGTGAGGGAAACCATATTCAACATACTGAATAACAACATCGACCTCGAGGGGACCGCCGTCATGGATATCTGCGCCGGCACGGGTGCTCTCGGCTGGGAGGCCCTCAGCAGGGGGGCGGAATACTGCTGCTTCATCGATAAAAGCAAAGCCGCCGTATCCGTGATGGAAAGCATCGCGGCCAGGCTCGCCGTTGATGACAGCGACTACGATATTATTCGGGATGACGCCCTCAGATACCTGAAATCATACTCCGGCGGCAAGTTCGATCTGATCATGACAGACCCGCCCTACGCCGAAAGGTTCATCAACGAGATGATAGAAATTATCAGCGAGAAAGAGATCATTGCCCCGGGCGGCCTGCTCGTCATCGAACAGGCGCGGGAAAGCGCGATCAATATCCCCGAAGGCTGGCAGGAACTCACCATGCGCAGGTTCGGCGCCGCGAAGGTCACATTCCTCCTTGCCCCCGGGGAAACAGACATCGGGGAGACAGAGCTGTAATTCTGTCCGTGGCCGCGTATCCCGATTCAATCACAGAAGCGGCTATATTTTGATAATTTTCCTTATTATTCTCCTGCCCGCCGTATCGATAATCAGAATATATACCCCGGGCGCCAGCCCGCCGAGCGGTATGGAACAACTGAATCGGGAATTTCCCGAAGACAGCTTCTTTTCGATGATAACCCGGCCCTGCATATCGACAATTTTCATTCCGGCATCAGCAGCCGGATCTTTGAATAATATGCTAACATTGTCGGCAGCCGGATCTTGAAAAATAAGGAAGCCGGTGCTTTTGTCTTCGTCTTCTATGCCGGTTTCCTGAGTGCTGAAAGACTTTACCTGACCGTAGTATATATCTTTACCCGCTATCGCGTACGCCCTGGCGTAATATTTTTTACTTTTTTCGAGATTGCCGATCAGGCTGGAATAATCTCCTTCTGCAGAGCCTTCCGAAGTACGGCCCAAGGCATTCAAATCGTAGGTTGGCAAATTTTTATCACTCCATATAACGCCCCTCGCCGTTATTTCTTCAGTTTCGGGGAAATGCACACTTCCCTGCACTTTCGCCGAGTTTGCGGTTATCCCCGATATTTCCCCCGTCGCCACGGCCACAGGCGGCACATAATTTATATCGTATTGAATTATTGCTTCTTCCTCGCCCACAAGCAGTATCCGGTTTGTATCAAGAAGAAACAGATTATTGACCGCGTCCGGGGTGATATTATCCTCTACCGACCAGTTCAGGGCCAAAGCATCGGATAACCCGGCTTTAAGGATCTTGCCGCCATAGGTTGAAAGCGCGTAGAGTACCGTGTCAACGTTCAGAATTTTCACCGCGCCCGAGGGCAACCCGTAATCGGCTGTCTTCTTCCACGAATTGCCTTCATCGGAAGAAATATAAATAGCGTTGACCGTGAAAGCATAAGTCAAACTATCCTTAAAGTAAATATATTTGTAGCCACGGACTTCCCCGCCGCCGAAGTCGTCAGCAAGCCAATTTTTCCCGCCGTCGGCAGTTCTCAGCATGTTGCCGAAGTCATCGTAAATAAAAATGAGATTTTCGTCCCTGACATATAGCTCTTTGAACTCGGCATTGTCCTTGCCGAAATATTTCAAGATGACGCTCCACGATTTGCCGCCGTCACTTGTCTTGTATAGCACATTATCGCCGGCCAGGAACCCGGTTGAGGAGTTTATAAACTTCATGCTCCAGAGCATGTTGCTGTTGAATTCCCGAAGAGACACCCTGCTCCACGTTGTGCCACCATCGGTAGTTGTGTATAATTTACCGGTGCCGAATATATCCTTCGCCGGGCCTCCCGCTGCGAAGCCATGGTCAGGGGTCAGGAACCACACTGCCCGAAGATCATCCGTGATACTGTTTTTCATATCAGTCCACGTGCGCCCCGAGTCGATGGATTTCAGAACTGCCCCGCTGTCTCCGACGGCGTAAACAGTGCTTTTATCGGGGCTGTGAGCATCATAAAGATCAAAATTGCGGCTATTGATTTTTCTCTGCCAGTCATATCCGCCATTTGTCGATTTGAGGATCTGCCCCCCGGAGCAGCCTGCAAAATACGTGTTCGAATCGATTGACGTTACGCAGTTGATGCTGCATTTAAGCCCGGGAGTAAGCACTGTGCAGAACGTCCCGGCGCCGTCCGAAACCGGCATAATCAAGCCGCCGGAGCCCACAGCAACGCCTTTATTATCCGCCGGAGTGCAAATATCGTTGATACCTGTGCCGATACAATCGGCTAAATTCCCGCATGTCTCCCATTTTTCCCCTCCATCGCTCGATTTTTCTATAGCATTCTCTC
>CAZIHB010000062.1:0-8948 GCA_964538535.1 uncultured Hyphomicrobiales bacterium
CTGACATCCAAAACTTTTATTCCAAGCAGGTTTATTATCTCGGCCCTGCGCGATGTGGAGCAGTCAGCTTGAGCCACGGTTATATATTCGGCGGCAGGATTCGGAAATAGCGAAATGCCTTTCTCATCCTGCACTTGTTCGGCAACTCCGATGGGAATGCCAAGATAATCTGCCTTTGCCCTCCACAATCCTGCCCCGTAAGCCGTGCCGAAAATGTACCCCTTGCTTTTGGTCCGGGGCATAATCCCGTAACCGGTCTCGTTCTTGATCTCGCTCCATTCATCGCCCCCGTCAGGCAGGTAATATACTTTCAAATCGGTTGATGATGCTACAAGATTGTTTTCTATTGAACTACAATAATTTCTCATGTCGGAATCAAATCCATTTATTGCAAGTTTCCAGCTTTTGCCTTTATCGGTTGATTTATAAACCTCGTCCACAGGCAAGTTACCCAGATATGATGCAAAGGCATACAAATTTGGCCCGATATTCACTACTTCTTCCAAAAATCTGTCGGCTACCTCAAATTTTTTGCTCTGCCAGGTGGCTCCGTTATCACTCGATATGTTGATTTTATCAGAAAGCACCCATATCTCATTATCGAGGGCGGCCATTCTTAAAGTGCCATAGCCGGAATTTGATTTCTGCCAGGTAGCTCCATTATCGGTTGAATGAATCACATGGCCATCGCCGGAGGATATGCCCGTGCTATTCACGCTTGCCCAGATATCCGATTCCTGCCGGGTAATAATTTGATAGATACTCTGATAACTTTGATAAATTCGCTTCCAACTGCCGTTCTCGTCATCAAGAGTGTAAATCACCCAATTATTAGTACCCGGGCCACCGCCGCATAGCCCGACAATTATCCCGTTTCGATATGGACTGATAGTGCTGACATAATCATCAAACGTTCTCTTCAGCTGCCAGCTCTGACCGAGATCCTTCGACAGATAGACCTTATTTTCTATGCTAATCCAGAGCATATCCCTGTTGCTAACCAGGTTTTCTACACTCGTGCAGGTCATTCCGTTGTTCTTTTGCGGCCATGCGTGCTTTGTGAAGTCCGCTGAAAAGATTTTGCTGTATGTGCTTAACCATACGTCAGAGCCATTATTGGCGAAAACCCGGACATAACTGTCCTCAGGGCAGTCATATGTCTGTCTTGTCCATGTGCCGCCGTAATTTGTGGTTGAAAGGATCGAACCATAATTCCCGACCGCGTAGATGGTGCTGTCACTCTTAAAAAGATATTTCAGGCCGGCCGGGACTCCCGGATCTGATTTCTTTGCCCATACCTTCCCGCTATCGGTTGATAAAAATAATATCCCGCTCTTAGTGCCAAGGATAATGCTATCTCCCTCCGCAATCAACCCGTGTATATTGAGAATCTCTTTATCAAGCGGAATTTCTTCCATTTCCTGATCCGACCTTGGATAAAAATATAAATGGCACTCGCTTCCAAGGCACGAGGAACTAAAGTCACTTCCATAGAGGCCCTTTTCGGAAGCATATAATTGATAATTTTCAGAATATTCCGTTTTGCCTTTTTGCTTCCAGCTTGCTCCCCTGTCCGTGGATAAAGCAAGATGATAACTAACGTCCAGAGTCCAGACATCATCCCCGCTGATGACAATTTGCGAGACGGCGGAGTCGCCGGTTTTCGACCATGTTCTGCCTCCGTCGTCGGAAACAAATACTCCGCTGGAAGTGCCGGCAATCATCCTGCTTCCGGAATTTGCCACGCAGTGGCATCTTGTTTTTCCCGAGGTGTCGGGAAACTGCCAATCCGGCACTTTCGTCCAATTATCCCCCTTGTTTGTGGATAAAAACAGCCCCTTGCCGGATTGTGCAAGGACGCTGTCGCCCTTGAAAGCGAATAATGAAGCATAGCCGCCAAAGAGATCGTTGCCGCATGGCTCCCATTGCGAAAATGCCGTTTGAATCATTAAAAAGAATAACAGAGTAACGCACTTCTTCATCATAACCTCTTCGATAATAATAAAATCATTGCCGTAATAAATGATCACAGCTCCCTCAAATCATTGCTTCATATCCAAAAGTTCAGGAGCTTCAATGATGTTAATTTGCCGATAATATATAGACAAATCAAAACTGATTTAGTTACAGTAAAAATAGAAATATATTTATTATATCAATTTTATAAATGCGCGTTGAAATACAAAAAAACCGGCAGTGAAGAATTCCCTGCCGGTTTTGATTATCATTAAGGCTGCCGCTCTGAGGGGGATTATTTGATCTCCCAGCAATCGTCGCCCTTCAAAAGGTCCATGATGTTGCCCGGGCCCATTTTCTCGATCACGCCGTTGATCTGCTCTTCCACCTGCATTTCGTACGTCGGGTGGTCCAGCGACTGGAACACGCCAACGGGGCGCGGAAGCTCGGAATTATATGTCATGTTCGCCAGGATGAACGCGAGCGTCGAGTCCTTCTCGTTGTGAACGAGCACGTCATTGACGGAGTATTTGCCATCCGTGAGCGAGACAACGCGAGGCGTGAACCCGTCCATCCTGATGCCGAATTCTTCGTTTTCGCCAAAGACGAGCGGCTTGCCATGCTCAAGCCACACGGTGCGGGCCGCCCTGTTCTCCTTGCTGGCGAACGAGTCGAATGCACCGTCGTTGAAAATCACGCAATTCGTGTAAATTTCAATATACGAGAAGCCCTTGTGAGCGTTCGCGCGTTCGAGCAGGTACTGAAGCTGTTTCGTATCCTTGTCGATGCCGCGTGCCACGAAGGTTGCACCCGCACCGAGAGCAAGCGATGCAGGATTGAAAGGCTCGTCGATCACGCCGAATGGCGAAGTCTTGGTTATCTGCCCCGGCCTTGATGTGGGTGAATACTGCCCTTTTGTGAGGCTGTATATTTCATTGTTGAACATCATCACGTTCAGATCCACATTTCTCCTGCAGGCATGGATGAAATGATTGCCGCCGATGCTCATGCAATCGCCGTCTCCTGTCGGCACCCACACCGAGAGGTCCGGGCGGGCAATTTTAAGCCCTGATGCAATGGCAAGCGCCCTGCCGTGAATCGAGTGAAAGCCGTAGATGTCCATGTAGTACGGGAACCTGCTGGAGCATCCGATGCCGGAAATGAAAGCAATTTTCTCTTTCGGCACGCCGATCTCCGGCAGAATCCTCTGCACCTGCGCCAAGATGGAATACCCGCCGCAGCCGGCGCACCATCTTACGTCAATATCGGCTTTGAAATCCTTGGGAGTGTATTCCACAGGCGTTTCGTTACGATTTATGATGAGATCCTGCAAAATATTCTTCATTTATTTACCCTCCTCTGATTTTAACAGCTCGATAAGCGCGAGTTCAATTTCAAATGCCTTGAACGGCATACCCTGCACCTTGTTTAGGCCGATGACAGGCTTCAGGTAAGTGGATTGCAATATCGTCTTCAAATGCCCTGTGTTCATCTCGGGCACAACGACGCGCCTGAACTTGCTCAGAATTTCGCCGAGGTTCTTCGGGAACGGGTTCAGGTGGCTCAGGTGGCAGTATGAAATTTCATGCCCTTTTATGATCATTTCTTCGTATGCCGTGGCAATCGGGCCGTAAGTGCTGCCCCATCCGAGCACGAGCAAGTCGCCTTCCTGCTTGCCGACAACCTTCGCATCCGGGATGTCGTTTTGGATTCTCTTGATTTTTTCGGCGCGGTACTTGACCATTTTCTCGTGATTTGTCGGTGAATGGCTCACAAGGCCGCTTCCGTCAGCCTTTTCAAGCCCGCCGATCCTGTGTTCAAGTCCGGGCGTGCCGGGCACTGCCCACGGGCGCGACAGGGTGACCGGATCCCTTTTATAGGGCTGATAGGTCTCAGGATCAGTGGCAAATGTAACCTTTAGATCCGCCAGATCATCCATCGATGGCACTCTCCAGGGCTCTGTGCTTTGCGCGAGCGAACCGTCGGAAAGCAGGATAACCGGTGTCATGTATTTCAAAGCGATTCTCACGGCTTCGAATGCCATGTCAAAGCAATCGGAAGCGCTCTTCGCGCACACGACCGGCAGCGGAGCCTCGCCGTGGCGTCCATAGAATGCCATCAGCAGGTCGGACTGTTCCGGTTTGGTCGGCAGCCCCGTGCTGGGCCCGGACCTCTGCACGTTAACGATAACCAGCGGCAGCTCGGCCATAACCGCGAGCCCCATTGCCTCCACCTTGAGCGACAGCCCGGGGCCGCTTGTCGTCGTCACGGCAAGATAGCCGCCGAATGCAGCACCGATGGCCGAACAGATGCCGGCTATCTCGTCCTCTGCCTGAAATGTCTTCACGCCAAACTGCTTATAGCCCGAGAGGAAGTGAAGGATTTCTGTGGCCGGGGTGATCGGGTATGAACCAAGGTAAAGCGGCAATTTGGCTTTGTTGGCGGCCGCCACGAGCCCCAGCGCAGCAGCGTTGTTGCCTGTGATGTTCCTGTAGATTCCGTCAGGCAGCTCGGCCGATCTGATGACGAACTGAGTCACCATTTCCTGCCTTGTTGCGCCGAAGGAATACCCTGCTTTCAAAGCCATGATATTGGCCTGGCAGATGTCCGGTTTTTTCTTGAATTTCAGCTTCAGCCATTCAATCGTTTTTTCAAGCGGACGGCTGTAGAGCCAGTACGTCAGGCCGAGGGCAAAGAAATTCTTGGTCTTGTTGATTGACTTGGTGGAGAGGTTAAGCCCGGCGCATTCCTGCTGGACCAGTTTTGTTATATCAACTTTGATCAACTGATAATTCTTCAAACTTCCGTCTTCGAGCGGGTTGCTCGCGTACTCGGCAAGTTTTAGATTCTTTTCTCCAAATCCGGAAATATTTGCTATGATTATACCATGCGGCTTAACGTTCTGCAAGCTGACTTTCAGGGATGAGGCATTCATCGCCACCAGGCAGTCAATGCGATCGCCCATGGTGTTGATCCTTTTTGCACCGAAGTGAACCTGATAAGCACTTACGCCATACAAAGTTCCCTCGGGAGCTCTTATCTCCGAAGGATAGTCAGGGAACGTGTTTACATCATTACCGATTATGCCGGACGTGTTCGAGAACTGCTGGCCCGTAAGCTGCATTCCGTCTCCCGAGTCGCCCGCAAATCGAATGGTTACCTCATTAAGGTATTCAATCTTTTTTTCCATAACCTTCTTTTATATTTTATTAGTTTACAAATGAGAACAATACCCTCATTTGGGCTTACAATAATGCCCCTGTCGGACAAAGGCTTTAATGTAAACATCAAATTTAATAATTAAATTCTTAAATTTCCAAGAAATAGGTAAAAAATATCAGTATTTATCGGGATCAAACCCTGTATCTGCCCGTTATATCTTATTTTCAAGAGTTTTTAAAGTTTACTTTTTTTGACTTGATTTGATGTTATATTTTCCCTCGGCCTCAGATTCCGGCATACCCTCAGCCGCGAACAGAACCCGCTTATATCGTTCAGACGGGCTGAGAGCCCGATTATATTCCCGCCCGAATTCGCTCCTAAGGTGCAACAAGCATCAAGGCCGCAAATTAGCGGCCTTGGACAAGATTTTTATTTAAGATTATTCTATCCGTTTATAGATTGTGTTTGCTCCCTTGTTTCACCCATCATATCCTCACGACCGACCTGCCGGGCAGCCAGCCGACGGCGCCGTTTTCCAGCCTCACCTTCTGCCAGCCTTTCAGCCCGTCCAGCACTCTTACTTTCGTCCCCTCGTGAAGAATAAAAATATCCATCGACGCGGGATCGGGAGAGTTCTTTGCATAAACGCTCGGGCTCGTCACTATTGCATCGCTTCTGTCGTTCAGCGCCCGGTCGGCCTTGTAAGCGGTGAAGAAGCACAGTGAAAAAACGACGAGAACGGCCGCGGAGCTGAAGAAGAATATCTTCCTGGCCATGGACCTGCGAGAATATATGAACCCGGCAAATAATCCCACGGACAGCCACAGCAACGCTATCGCTATCCGGGCCCAGGCAGAAGCCGGGAATGAGTCGCGCGCCGATTCGCCCCAACTGACGAAAAAGGGCTTGGTAAGCGGCTCAATTTTATCCACAATCTTCAGGTTTGCAATTCTCAG
This sequence comes from uncultured Hyphomicrobiales bacterium, assembly GCA_964538535.1. GTDB lineage: Bacteria > Bacteroidota > Ignavibacteria > Kapaibacteriales > UBA2268 > CAZIHB01. Next base: position 6,075 of record CAZIHB010000062.1, read on the forward strand.
GTTGAATAGTATATCCTCATCGCCGGGATTGAGTTTTCTGGCACGCTCGTAGTTCAAAATGGCATACGGGTAATTGCCCTCACGGAAATAGGAATTCCCGAGATTATAATAGACCGCGTCGTCTGCATTGCCGGCGTCAACAATATCCTCGAAAAGGCCGGTTGCCGTGGCATAATCACCGCGCGAATAGGCCTCGCAGGCTTTCCCGAAGGCATTGTCCGGTGCCCCGGCCCTCAGGGCCTGCATCGGAAAAATAAGCATCGCAATTATGATAAAATTCAAAACGGGATTTTTCATCTCAATTTCCCCTCTATTTCCGTTATCACGCTCGCCGCGTCGTTATATATTGCTGCCATGTCCCCCTCCGAGGTCGCGGGCGCGTACCTTGCAAATTCGCAGGCATCGAGAGTGGCAAGCAGCTTATCGGCAAGCTCCGCCGGTGCCCCGCCGGCTGTCAGGGCTTCTCGAGCCTTGTCCTTTGTCAGGTCAGTGGCTTTGATCGATAGTTTATCAGCAAGATAGCCCCACATGGCGCGTGTCGTTTCTTCGTAGAATTCATCTTTGCTGTGCCTGCCAAGCATCTTTTTCGCTCGGGCGAGCCTCTTCATCGCCACGCCGGTTGCCTTCCTGTTCTTGTATAGAACTGAGTCGGCCTCGAGTGCACGGCGCTTCCTGAGCATCAGTATCAATAATAATAACAGGAGAAGCGGCAGAGCGAGAAGCAAGATAAACCAGAATGAGCCAAAGAACCCGCCGCCGATTCGGGCGGATACCCCGGCATGGGTCTTGATGAATCGGATGTCCTTCCCAAGCAGCGTCACTTCCTCTTTGTTCACCCCGGCTGCATATCCCGCGCCCGTTCCTTTTTCCACTTTAAGTTTAAACTCGTTCGATCTCAGAGTGATATACTTTCCCTTGCCGGGATCGAAATAAGTGAACTCGACGGGATTAATCTTGTATTCTCCTTTCACCCGCGGGATGAGCAGATATTCGAACACCTTGTTCCCTGATATGCCGTCGGCACTCACGTTCAGGTTGTCTGCCACTTTCGGGTCGTAGCTCTCCACGGAAGGCGGCAGGCTGAGCGGCACCTTGTCGATCAGCTTCAGGTTGCCCCTGCCGGATATTTTTATTTTCAGCGTGACGGGCTCGTTTTCCCTGGTCACGGACTTGTCGAGCCAAACATCCATCTTCATATCGCCGACTGCCCCGCTATACCCGGCGGGCGCACCCTTTGGCAAAGGCTTCACGTTGAGTGCAAGTGCCTGCGATTTTGCAGTGTAGGGAAAATCCTTGTAATTGCCGCCGAAAAACGGATCATCGAATATTCTGTCGAAAAAATCGTCGGAGCGGTGCCTGCTCCTGATAAGCAGCCTCGCTACGACGTTCATCTCGTAGGGTTCTATAGTCAATCTCCCGCTCTGCTGGGGCACGAGCACCACTTTTTTTATCTCGGCGGTTTTGAATGGCACACCGTTGACGAGCTCCGATTTCCAGCTGTTCTGGCCAAGGTCAATGTCCTGCGCCCAGAATCCGCTGAATGGCGGCACTTTGCCGGTTGCCATCTGCACTATATTCAATTCCGGGTGAACGTAGATTTTATAAATAGCCGTTACCTGCTCGCCCTGATAGGTGTTGTTCTTGTTCAGGCTGACCCTGATGAACAGGTTTTTGCTCAGGAGGTCTGCGGCCTCGCGTCCAAGAGACTTTTCGTCGCCCTGCTGCCCGGAGCCTCCGCGGCCCTGCCCGGCATTGGCCTGGCCCTGGCTGCCCTGGCGGGCCGATGAAGATTTCACGACCTTTATTTTCAGGGAATTCGACTTGAGCCTCTGGCCGTTCACTTGAATCGTGGCAGGATCAATTTGATAACTACCCTCCTTGTCGGCCTGCAGAATATAGCTGTAAGAAACGTTGCTCGACATCCTGCCGTTGATGACGGTTATATTCTGGTTCGCGTTCGGCCCCGAGAGCACAGTAAAACCCTTGAAGCTCGGGCCGTGGAAATTAGCACCCTCGGCACTGATTGAAAAACGAACCTGAAATCTCTCGCCGTCGGCAACCGTGCTCCTGCCGGCCGATGCCTGAAACTGCTGTGAGTATGCCCATGTGGTAAGAAACAGCATCATGCCGGCCACCATGATCGGCACACTCTTCCAATTCGATTTTCTTGCCATTTTCTCCCAAGAACTTATTTGTTACCAATTCTTTTCAATTTTTGCTCTTTTAGCGTTCAGCTTCCTGATCTTCTTCTGCACCTTGCTTTCTTCGTTGTTCAAAGCATTGAGGATACGCTCGGCATCGCTTTTCGATATTTTCGGTTTGCCGGTGCCGTCGTCGCCCTTGTCATTTCTGCCTTCCTTCCCGTCACCCTTGTTTTGGTTCTGGTCATTCTTTTGGTCTTTATTCTTGTCGCCGTTGTTTTGATTGCTCCCGCTGTTTTTGTTTTTGTCGTCGTTCTTATTTTCCTTTTTCTTGTCGTCCCCTCCGCCCTGCTTCTGCTGTTGCTGCCCGCCCTGCTGCTGCTTGTTTTGCTGCTGATTTTGTTTTTGCTGCATCTCGGCTGCCAGCATCCGCCTTGCATATTCCAGGTTATATTTCGTGTCTTTGTCAGTGGGATTGTTTCTCAATGCTTTCTTATAAGCATCTATGCTCTCGCTGTATTGCTTGGACATCAGCAGGGAATTGCCGAGGTTGTGAAATGCCTTCGCCTGGTCGGCTTTATCTTTTGTCGTGGCAATATACTGATTGAACTTATCCGCGGCTTCTTTGTAGTTGCCCTGCTTATAGAGCGCGTCGCCAAGATTATAGAGCCCCTTGCCGTTTCCAGGTTCCTTATCCATCGATTTGCGGTAGTTAACCTCGGCCTCGTTATAT